>JANPNY010000050.1:0-13573 GCA_031427745.1 Chitinophagaceae bacterium
AGCCACAGCTGCCTGATTAAATCAGTTTTAGTAACCATATTGGCACCATCATCATAATTGGGTAATCCATATCCGGATAAATCCTGTGCGGCTTTATATTGTTCATAATAACCTGCCCCTTTCGAGAAAAACAAGGTAATGTTGGATTTCCAAAAGGCATTAAACTGGTGATTGAAAAATAGCTGGTAATGGGTTTGCAGATAATTGTCTGTTTCGTTCTTGTAAGGGCTTCCCGGTTGCTCCTGCCCACTCACGTTAAAGGTTCGGTTGCTTTTTAAATCGCTTTCGCTTACGCCGTTCCATGCCTGGTAGGTTTTTTCTTTACCAGAAAAAACATTTAACCTCAGCGAATTTTTCTCATCAATATAAGCTGTACTAAAATAATAGGATCTTAGTTTAGTGGCCGCCCTATCAATATAACCATCACTTGTTATATTGCTTAATCGTCCATCAATGGTAAAATGCTTAGCCAGTATTCCACTGCTAACTTTCAGCGTATTTTTAAAAGTATTAAATGATCCAACGCTGTTGTTGAGCTCTACCCTAAATTCCTTATTTACTTCATTGGTAGATAAATTAATACTGGCTCCAAATGCCCCTGCTCCATTGCTGCTGCTGCCTACGCCACGCTGCACCTGTATGCTGTTAACAGAAGACGAAAAATCCGGCAGGTCAACAAAATAAGTGCCCTGGCTTTCTGCATCATTGTAGGGAATGCCATTAAGGGTTACGTTGATCCTGCTTGCATCCGTTCCACGGATACGAATACCTGTGTAACCAACTCCATTACCGGCATCTGAGTTTACTACTACGTTTGGTGTTTGGTTAAGGAGAAAAGGCAGATCCTGACCAAGGTTATTTTTTTCTATTTCTTTTTTGGTAACATTTGTTTTGGCAAATGGTGCCTTTTCAGCCGCACGAACAGCAGTAATTTCTACCGGTTGCAGGAAAGCTGTGTCGTTAAAATGTTGATTTTTTTGCTGTGCATAGGACTGTGTTATCATACCTAATACTAACAAACATGTTGCAGAAATTTTCATCGTATTTAAATTTTTTCTGAACCCGGGAGAGATGGGATAACTTAAAACTTAGACGGACTTGCAACAAGACGTTTACAATCTTGTTTCCCTTTTGGGAAAGGGAATATTTTCACTTTAGCTGCAGCTAAAGTTATTCTCCCTTCGCAGGCATTATCCTGTGCAGGTTATCGGGTTTAATCTCAGCCTTTTGCCAATTGACAAAAAGCACCCCGGAATTCAAATTGTTAAAAGAACTTTTAGAGTACGAAGTTACAGTGTAAATAATTTAATTTCCAAACTTTGTAACAAACCAACATCGTAGTCCGTATAATCAATAAACAAAAAATCATGAAAAAAATATTCTTTTCGCTATTTATGCTTTTAACTGTGCACCTGTTTGCACAAGACGTTGTTGTAGCTGACGCCAACGCAGTAAAACGGCCTTTATCGGCTGGTTTCAATGCTATTAAAGTTTCTGATGGTATTGATTTGATGCTAACACAGGGTTCAGAAGAATCGCTTGCCGTAAGTGCATCCGAGCCAAAATACCTGGAGAAATTGAAGTCGGAAATTGTAGATGGAACCCTGAAAATTTATTATGATAATGCTGGTATGATCTGGAACAGTAATGAAAAAAGAAAACTAAAAGCATACGTATCGTTTAAAACATTGGAAAAGCTGCAAGCCTGTTCTGGTGCTAATGTAAAGTCGAGTACTATTTTACATGTTTCAAAACTAGAGTTGAAATTTAGCAGTGGGGCCTTATTTTCTTCCGAAGTAAATATCACCCAGCTAACGGCATCCCAGGATAGCGGCGCTGAAATAATTATTACCGGAAAGGCAAGTGAATTAACAGTAGAGGCCAGCAGCGGTGCAATATTTAAAGGTTATGAATTAATTAGCGATTATTGTAAAGCCAAATCAAGTAGCGGTGGGTCAATAAGAATTAATGTAGAAAAAGAATTAAATGCAAAAGCTTCTAGTGGCGGGGGTATACATTATAAAGGAAACGGAGTAATTAAAGAAGTAGACATTAGCAGCGGAGGAAGTGTTAAGAAGGCCTAAGTACTATTAAAAATTGAAACAGCATCAGCAATCAAAAGTGTAATATCATCAATACAATAAAACTTTTAATTTCAGAAAATCAACAACTTGTTTAATTCCAATTTCTAAAAATAAATCAATATGAAAAAATTATGTTTTATTATTATGGCAATACTGATTTATTCAATATCCAATGCACAAAAAACAATTGTAAATGATGCCAATGCGGTGGTGAGATCGTTAAATGAAAGTTTTCATGCTATTAAAATATCGGGAGGTATTGACTTATATCTTTCTCAATACGAAACCGAATCTATTGCAGTGAGTGCTTCTGAAGATAAATTTAAAAATGATATTAAAACCGTGGTAGAGAATGGTGTACTTAAAATTTATTTTGAAGGTAACAAATGGAATGGAGGCAAAAACAAAAAACTAAAAGTGTATGTTTCCTTTAAAAATCTGGATCGTTTACAGGCGAGTGGAGCCTGTGATGTACAGGTGGCTGGTAATATAACTGCTCCGGACTTATCCGTTTCTATGAGCGGCTCCAGTGATTTTAAAGGAGCTGTTTCGGTCAACAAACTTTCATTGGATTTAAGTGGTGCATCCGATGCGAAAATTTCCGGAACCGCTGCAACAATTAATATAGAATCAAGTGGCGCCAGTGATGTAAAAGGATATGAATTAATAACTGAGAACTGCACAGTAAGAGCCTCCGGAGCCTCTGATGTAAACATCACTGTAAATAAAGAAATGACGGTGAACGCCAGCGGTGCCAGTGATATTTTTTATAAGGGTAACTGCGTAATAAAAGAAATACACAGCAGTGGTGCCAGCACAGTTGCAAAAAAAGGATAACCATGAAGGAGTGGGTTGGTATCTTGTTAATAGTAAGGTGATGATGGCATTTTAAAGAAATGATCTAGTCCATGTTTTGAAGGTTCATGATCTCGAATTAAGACCTTAAAAGCGAACCATTAACAGCAGATATCAACCCATTTTAATTACCAAAAGCCCAAATTAAAAAAGCGGGCAAGGCTTTGCTCCACGATGCATAATCATGCTGACCGTTTGGAGATTCCACATAAACAATATCATTTGGAGGAGAAACATTTTTGTTTTTAATTATTTGCAAAAGATCTCTCGTGTCATCCACCACGTCAATAATTCCATCTTTGTCCCGGTCGCTTTTTTCTTCCTGTAAACCGGCGTACATCCAGTATTTTAAATGCGGTCGTTTACGGGATTGCTGAATACTGCTTAGCAAAATACGGTTGGTAGCATCGCTGTACGTACTATCTACCTGGTCTTTATCTCTCCACCAAAATGAACCCGAAAAAACCCCCACCCGATCAATCTTATCGGCATTATTCCAGGCAATATCCATAGCAGATAAACCACCGAGTGAAGCACCGGCAATAACAACGCTTTTAAAAGAACGTACACCAGCATTTTTCTTGATGAAGGGGTACAATTCATTATCAATAAAAGCTGCATACTTATCTGCTCGTTTACCCCTGTTTTCAAAATCTGGTTTGCCTGCAACACCATACCATTCTTCCCGTTTTCCGGCATGCACTGCAACTACCAATAATGGGGCTATCAGTTTTTTCCGGTACAGGCTATCCACTATTACTTTAATCCGAAATTTATCTGCATCCTGTCCATCATTCAGAATCAATAAATTCATTTCATTTTTGGTATCAGGGATGGGTGTACTTATAATTGTAAGCTTTATGTGCTCCTGCAGGTGCCTGCTGTAAATTTCATCGTCCTGTTGTTTAATTTTTTTTGTACAGTTAATGCAGACTATAAGCAATGTCAGCAAGGCTATCCAGTTTTTTTGGTAAATGAGCATATTGATAAATTGAAAAACAAATGTATAATATTTGGTGGTAAAACGTCATTCCCCTAGCTTTGCACCGCGAAGTAGAGCAGCGGTAGCTCGTCGGGCTCATAACCCGAAGGTCCTAGGTTCGATCCCTAGCTTCGCAACTACTAAGGAGGTTCATTTTGAATCTCTTTTTTTATTTAAGAAACCGATCAAATATACACATTGGCATTATAGAAAGTAATTTTTAAAATCACAAAAAAAGGGAACGATCATGATGACTGTTCCCTTTTTTAATATTTAATTTCGCTGAACTATTTTAATGTTCTCATGTAGTTTACGAGAGCCCACATATCATCAGCATCAGGTATTTTTTTCTTAAAAGATGGCATGTCTTTACGTCCTTCTGCAGTTTTGTAGAAAAGTGCACCATCTGTTTGTGCCTTAAAAGCTGATGCGGTAAAATCACCACACTCTGTATCTAAAGTTGCAGCCTTTGTGCCGTCCCCTTTACCTTTCGATCCATGGCAGGATTTACAATGCTGGTTATACAAGCCTTTTCCTGTTGCAACAGAGGCGGCATCAGCTTTTAATGGATTAGCTTTATTTTTACTTGCATCGGGCACAGGCCATGGTTTTTGATCGCCGGATTGAACGTTAAATGCAAATAATGCTACTACAAAAAAAACTGCAATTAGCATAGTTAGATTCTTTTTCATTGTTTTCTGTTTTAAAGTTGATTCTTAATATTATACGATAGATTTTATAGGTAGATCTTTAGGCTGCTCCTTTCTTAATCGGAAGAGTTCAAATATGATGACAATATAATGCCCCCACACAACGGTAATTAATACTACAAACGTTATCAACATCCATAGTGGTGGCTGCGTACTCCACAAAGAGCGGGGAAATTTTTGTTGCACAACTGCTACCGGTACACCCCATTGCTGAACAACAGAAGTTTCAAGATTACCATATAATTCATTTTCATCCAACCTTGCCTGTAGGGTAATTTTTCCTTTATCATCTCCAGGAAGATTTGCGGGAATTTCAATAGTAGCTTCTCCGTTTACATCAGTAGTACCTTCCCCTACTTTTAATGAATTGAAAGATCTTTTTACAAATATGCCTAACGCTACTTCTGGCACGGCAATTAAAGTGCCTGACCCCATATAAACCAATTTTGCCTGAACACTTAACAAAGAATCAGCTTTAATTGGTGTAAGTATTATCAAAGCTCTTTTTATTGTTAGCTCCTCTTCGGCAGGTTCCATCGCTTTATTGCCTGCAAATACTGCCTTATAATGAAGTTTCCCTTCTTTATCAGTTGCAACGGCATTGGCTTTTACATTGTAAACCGCATTACCATCTCTGTTGGTAATTACAAAGCCCAGCACTTTTTCTGCGGTATCTGTTACTTGCAAAAAAGAAATTTTAAGAAATGGAAGTTTAATAAATGCCCCTTTTACTTTGCTTGTTAGTTTTGTTTTTAAATCGATTGTACTATCACCTCTTTGTACACTGATAAATTGAATGGCAGGCGCAATTAATGCCGATTCGTCCTTCACTGCCGGCTCTGGAGATTTAGTGCTGTCCGTTTGCGCAAATACTGAAGAATTAAAGCCAAAAAGTATAAGTATAATAACAGTGGCAGTTAGCTGCTGGAAATTATTTTTAACTGATTTTATAATTGGAATTTGTTTCATAAAAAATATTTTTAAGCAGTTGCTATTTCCTTGTTTGTTTCAATTTCTATTTCACTTGCCGCAATAACTTTTTTTTCCTTATTACCAAATTCCGATATCGGAATGATGGTAATGAATTTAGACAGTAATGTAAAGAATAGAAAGAAGGAGGCGATGCCGGCAAATGTCAATGCCCATTCTACCCAGGTAGCTGAATATTTAACATATTCCAACCTGGTATCCTGCATGGGGAGTAATGGAGATTCGAGTGTTGGTACGATAATCAGGTATCTTTTTATCCATAGCGCAATTACCATAAAAAAAGATGCAATGGTTATCATATTGGGAGTTCTTGTTTTTGGTATAGCAACTACCAGGATGGGCAGAAGAATTCCAAAAAGATTTGCATACAAAAACCACCAGCCATATTCTGCCGGATTGAATAACTTTTCAATGACTTCGCTATCCCATTTTGCAGATGAAAACCATTCTGTAAGATATTCGGAGAAAGTAAAATAACCGTATCCTGCACCAAGCACCATCATTATGTAACCAAGATAGATAAAGTGCTTGTCGGTGAGATAACTTTTTAAATTATACATTTTGCGATAAACCCACATCGCCATAATTAATACACCCGTACCTGAATAAATAGCTGCCAAAACAAAATAAGGTCCAAAAATGGTACTGTGCCAGCCGGGTCTTAAAGTCATACCGAAAATCCATGACAATACAGAGTGAACAATAATGGCCAATGGAACAATCATAATTGCCATCAGGTTGGTAGATATTTTAATATGCCTGTTTTGACTTGGCGTACCCTTATAACCGATCGCCAGAATTTTATATAATTTTTGCTTCCACTTAGGCACGTTTAAATTCGCATCCCTGTAAATAGCAAAGTCTTTTATCAATGCCAGGTATAGAAAAATTACGCTACCGGTAAAGTAAGTACCAATAGCAAATACATCCCATGTAATAGGCGATTGCAACCTTGGATAAAGAAAGAGATGATGAAGTCTGTCCAGACGGCCAACGCAAAGCAAAATGTAGATAGGGCCAATAATAGTTGATATTACCGTGATCATCTCAGCAATTCGAATAATTGGTTTGCGCCACTCAACCTTTAAAATGTGAAGGATGCCGGATATTACTGCACCAGCATAACTGATACCAATAAAGAAAATAAAATTGGCGATATAAAGTCCCCAAACCACATTGTCTCTCATGCCTGTTACAATGTGGCCATCTGCTATTTGTAAATACAATGCGTAGCCGCCAACAACAATCCAAATAAGAAAAAACACCGTCCATGCCCATGTTTTTTTGCCATAAGTTTCTATTACAGGCCGCTGTTTATCAAAAGCCTCTTGCTGATATTGATTGAGTTCCATAATTTAAGGTCTTTATTTATTGTAAGTACTCAAAACTGTTATTTTGTTATTCCACCGCTTGCTTCCATTACATCTTTAAACCTTGCCTTTAAAGTATCAGGTAAATTTTCATATCCTCTTTCAACAGGGAACTGCCTGTCTTTTGGTGGTAAGTAATACACTCTTGGCTTTGTTCCAAGTTCTTCCATATAACGGTAAGCAGCACGTTCTTTTATTAACTGAGAAAAGGCGATCGTTTCATCTCCATTGGTAACAGTATCTTCATTTTCATCTCCAAAATAAAATACACCATTGGGACAAGCTTCAACACATGGAGGAAGGAGGCCTTCACGGGTTCGGTCAGGACAGAAATCGCATTTTTCAACAGTTCCTACTCTGGCAGGAATATTTGTTTCCGGATTAGACGCAAGCCCCTTTAAATCAAAAGGCATTTCCGGTTCGTCCCAATTAAAAACCCTGGTGGAATAAGGACATGCAGCCATGCAAAATTTACAACCAATACATCTGTCATTGTCAATTAAAACCAATCCATCTTGTCTCTTAAATGTTGCATCAACTGGACATACTTTTACACACGGCGGGTTATCGCAATGAAAACACTGCTTTGGAAACCAATAGGGTGCAGCTTTATCGCTGTCTTTCATTAATTTAACGGTAAGCCATTCAGTTTCTTCGGGCCTGTAGTGCCATTTCTGACATGCACTTACACATTTTCTGGCATTTTTACAACGGGAAAGATCTACCACCATTACAAAGCGCTTTCCTACCATCCCTTCTCTTGCCTCAAGCTTAGACACAATGGCCATATGTTCCTGGTGATTAAGATAGGCTGAATCAATTTCTACTATCTCCCCGTCGGGAGACAATAATTTTACTTTTCCTCCAGCAACTGCTACTTCCTTTTTAGAAGAGCAGGAACAAGCAAGACTGCCGCAAGCGGCAGTTGCAAAAGCAGCAATAGCTGCTGTTTTTATAAAACCTCTACGGCCATTAGCGTGTTTTTCTTCCTGTGTCATTTTTCAGATTTATTAGGAATGATTTAATTGGTCAACTATTCTCTTTTGATGGATTTTGCATCCAATCCAAAATTTCTTTGTTACTAACTTTTTGTCTTGTTGTAGCAGCATCAACAATTGATTTTTTCACTTCTACCAACTTCCCATCAGCAGTTAACATTTTAACCATTTCCAGATTATTTGTTTTTGCAGCAATCGGGAAAAATTGTGATAAAAATCCCCGGCGGGATTTATCATTTGTTTTTTCTTTGTTATCCATGCTTTTTTATTTTTATTTGGTTAAACCGTTTTCGCAAAACAATCATTTTAAACTTCAAATTGATGTTCGATCTTTTGTATTGTGTAATAAAACAAAACAACCGAATCGGAAATACCAATGTCAATAAGTAATTTATCTTATTATTAGTCGCAAGGTATTTAGTGATGCCTTACAAAGTCATGACAATTGTCAACACCTAAAATGAGATGAATCATAATCGTTACTCAATTAATCAATTGCATTTACTGGTTTGTATTCTGTCATCTTTTTTATCATTTTATAAAAAATCAAGAAAAGTAATAGTCACTATGCATCATCCGTAATTGCTGCAGGAAACGCTTGCTTTTGTAAAAAAAAAATTTCATCTTTAACCTATCGGGCTGCAGCTGACTTTCTCTCTATGTGACCACACCGATTTTTACAATTCAATTAAATAGCTATGTAATAAATGATTTTGCTAAAACTGATAATCAAATTGATAAATTAATAAAACTGCATTTTTATGGGCACATTAAGAATAAAAGGCACTATAGAATTAAACCAGTTCTGGCCATTAGGATCATCTGACGCCGATACTACAAAAATGAAATTGATTGTTGGCGAAGGTTCTTTTCAATTTAAAGCTACCGGTGAAAATGAATTTAAAAAAACGACTGTTTTTCACACCGCTATTTCAAAAGGAATTACAGTGAAGCCCGTAATCAATACCAGTAAAAGAGATGGTGTGCAATCTATTATAATAAGACTGCAGGGTGTAGATGCGCCCGAACTGCATTACAAAGCAGCCCCATTAAAGAAAAGCCCGGAAATTACAGACGCCAAAAGAAAAAAGTTCAATGACTTAAACAAAGAAAGAAGGCAACACTTTGCAGAAAGTGCGACTGTAGCTTTGGCTGCACATTTAAAATATTATACAACAACAGACGCTGTTGAGGCTATTTTTGAATCGGAGGTTGATCTTCCATTTGAAGTAGTGGATACATATGGCAGGTTCATTGGGAATATTTATGTAGGCAATGCCAACGAAAACGATCTCAATACATGGCTTGTAGAAAACGGCTGGTGCACTCCTGCATTTTACACATCTATGTCGAAGGAGGAAATTGCAATTTTTTTATCTGCCTGGCAAAAGGGAAAAAAAATCAAGGGCAGAACCAGCAAATCGATCATTAAAAATGCAACTAAGTTTGATTGGGATTTAATATACAGGGAGGCCGGCACCGTTGAAAATTTTGCCATATCGGATGATAAAGGTAAGTCCATTATGCCTAAGATATTCCGCAGGCAGGTGGCCTGGATGGTAGCAAAAAAAGCAGGAGTTATTACTACAAAAACCAGCTTTAAAACTCAACTAAAAAAATCTCCCGACCAGCTGGTACTGCTAAATGAATTTATCGCCAACGGCATCACCGCATCGAAGGTTTATGCATTGCATGATTTTATTACTGATGAAGGAAGAATCCTTAAAAAACCGGAGGAGTTTGTTTTTCAGGAAAAACCGGGAACACTTGTGGGACCAACCAATAAAAAAATTATCGAATGGTAGTTGCCCGATGGTATTTTATCCAAGGATTTAAATTGACGTCTTACTTTATTTTAAAATCAATCCATCCAGGTTGAATTTTTCGGGATGCTTTCCTTTTATGTTTCTATAAAATGCTTTTATATTTCCTGCATCAACTATAGCGTTTCCGGTCATATACAGCAAGGGGCCAAAACCGGCAATCTTTTTTTCATAATCAAGGTAGCCTAGCAAAACCGGCACGTTGGCACCAAGGGCAACCCGGTAGAAACCGGATTTCCATCGCTTTACCCAGCCACGGGTTCCTTCTGCAGGTATCATTAGCATAAGATGTTCATGCGTATTAAAAAGGTCAATCATTTCATCTACCAGCCTGTCACTTTTGTTTCGTTGTACTGCCATACCTCCAACACTTTCAAGTATTCCTTTTACCGGCCAGCGAAATAATTCTTTTTTTGCCAGAAAACGAACAGGAATATGAAGTTTAAAAAAAACGGCCATGCTGTACAAAAAATCCCAGTTGCTGGTATGTGGTGCAGCTATTACCACACACCTTTCGTAACCTAACGGCAGGTTGACGTCCATTTTCCAGCCATTTAATTTAAACAGCCACACAAAAAGTTTACGCATGCTATATTATTTTTTACAAAGAAAGGAATTAATAATAGCAATTGGTTTCACTGAAATTCAGTTGAAGTATTTGCAGCGTACTTAAACTAAGTCTGATTATTTTAACCAAATCACTTTATTTTAAAAAAACTTAACATTGAAAAACCAATACGTATATTATCTTTATGTTAATTAATTTTTTCTGACAAAATAATAGCAATATGATAAAAAAGAAACTTGATCCCAAAGAAAAGCCGTCATTAAAACAAGAAATAAACGATAAAATTTCCCAGCTTTTAAGTTCATCACTTGATTTATTAAAAGAAAGTTTGGGCGAAAAGAAATTCAATAAGCGAATAAAGAAAGCTGCCGGGTTTCTCTCCCACGGAGTTAAAGCCGCTGCTGATAAAACAGCGATTGCAAAAAAGCCAGCCTTAAAAAAAGAACCAAGGAAACCTGCTGTTAAAAAAGCGTCCAGTGCAGGCACTCCAAAAAAAGTGGCTAAAGAAGCGCCTAAAAAAGAAGCAAAAGTTGTTGCAAAAAAGGCGGTAAAATCTGCTGTAAAAAAATAATGGTTATTAAACTGAATATGCCTGGCAGCAGCAATCGCTTATGCCAGGCATGTCTTATTCAACCTGTCTTAACCAAACCCCTTCTCTACCAATTTAATTCCAGCGCATTGTTTCGTTGATCAATATCTGCCATTCTTTTGCTTGGGTCGATTGCTACTTTTGAAAGTGAAGTTAACCGCTCCTTAAAGCTTAAAATATAAGTAGGGTGTGTCCATCGCCATTCTTCATGTATTTCAAAAAGCTGGTTGTTGATATCTTCTTTTTTAGCACCAAACATCAGGTTAAGCGGTATGTTGTGCATGGCTGTGCTGCCATCTTTAAAGGTAAGCTGTACATCAATGGGCATAGGCATTTGGCCAATTCTCTTTAATCGAATCTTTGATTCGCCGCCCTCTTCCCAAAGACTGTCAATTGCATAATCGATCGTTTTGGTGGTGTTGCACCAGTACTCTTTATACCAGTCTAACTGCAGCCCACTAATATTCTCTGCCACCTTTATAAAATCGGCACTGTTTGGGTGCTTAAACGACCATTGTTTATAATACTCTAACAAAATTTTATCCCTCACCGGCGCACCTACAATATATCCAAGCTGTTCCATAAAAACAGCACCTTTGGAATACGCTGCAACACTATAGGCAACATTTGAATTGTAGTGATCGGAATGAGTGGTAAGTGGTTCTTCCAAGCCACTTCTTGCAATAAAATAATATGATTGGTAATTAGCATTGTGTTGCAATGGCAGCAAAGAGTCGGTGGAATCAAGCGACCTGATAAATGCTTTGTTATCTGTATTTATTACCCTAGTTACTTTATCCCTGTAATATTTTTGAACAAGGGCCGATGCAAATTCTGTAAAGCCTTCATCCATCCATGGGTACATACTTTCATTTGTGCCAAGCATCATCTGGTACCAGCTATGCATCCACTCATGTATAACGGTACCCAATCCCGGACCGACTAACAGGGTTGCCATTGGATATTCCATGCCTCCATCTCCCCCATGTATAAATGAATATTGTGGATAGGGGTATTTACCAAACTTGCTCTCCATAAAAGGTAAAACTGCTACTGCAGCTTCAGCTACTGCTTTCCATGCATCTTCATTTGCTGTATTGCCCTCTTTAAATTTATAGATTACATTAACAATTGGCCCGCCGTTAGGCATTTGTCTTACAAGGTGTTTATATGCTGGATCGGCTGCCCAAACAAAATCATGAATATTTTTACCCAAAAAATGCCAGGTACGCTTTTGTTTTGTGATGGGCTTAAGCTCAGTACCGGGTGCATCGTAGCCCCAGCCTATTTCAGCGGCATTTACTACCATGCCTGTTCCGGCTAATTTATAATTTTTATCGATGTTTATAGTCACATCATAATCGCCCCATACACCATAAAATTCACGAGCAACATAGGGTGTGGGGTGCCAGCCTTCATAATCGTATTCACACAATTTGGGATACCATTGGCTCATACTGTAACGCACACCGGTAGTGGGATTATCTCGCCCACTTCTGCGCACTTGCAATGGAACCTGTGCCTCAAACTCCATTGTAAAAATAACTTTGGATTTTGGAAGAATGGGTTTGGTAAGATTGACTTCAAGAATGGTTTCGTGGTAGTTGAATGGTTGCGGCACTCCATTCATTTTTAAACTGATTATTTTCTGATACCCAATTTCGTCCTCCTTTAATTTGCTGATTCTATCCATAACACGACCATCCCAATCTGGTCTGCCATTTACCATTTTTTTACCCAGCTCCCTACTACGTACATCCATACTGCTGTTGGGTTGAAAGGCATTGAAGTACAAATGATAAAATACTTTTTTTAATGCTTCAGGAGAATTATTACTGTACTCGAGTTGTTGTTTACCGCTAAAACGATTGGTTTCAACATCCATATCTATAGCCATAGTATACTTAACCCTTTGCTGCCAACGACCAGGTTGGGCCATTGTTGTAACGGATAATAAAATGCTCAACAGCAAAGCAAAAACGGATTTATTCATTGTATATCTTTTTGAGTGGCGAAATTCGGCAAAAGAGAGGGGAATGAAAAAGTTAATTTTGATACCTGTATATTTATCTTAAAACGTAAAGAAATAAAGAGCCGAAATCTCTGATGGGCTTCCGAAATAATAAATGCCAAAATAGCGTTTAAAGGAAAATTCGATACCTTCAACTGGTTGTTATATCTAAGCAGTCGGATCGTCGGTATGTAAGCATAAATTAAATTTAACGCTCCAAACAACAAATTAATTTTTCACATGCTTTTTAATTCAATTCAATTTGTAATATTCTTTTTTATTGTAACTATTGCCTACTTCGCAGTTCCACATAAATACCGTTGGTTTCTTCTGCTTGTAAGCAGTTGTTATTTTTACATGTTTTTTGTACCCATTTATATTTTGATACTCGGCTTTACAATCGTCATTGATTATTTCGCAGGTATTTCTTTGGAAAGAGCGCAAGGCAGGCAAAAAAAATGGTTTTTAATAGCAAGTTTAATTGCAAATATTGGGGTATTAGCTGTTTTTAAATATTACAACTTCTTCAACGATAATTTAACTTTATTACTTCATGGAGCTGGTTTTCAAAATCCTGTTCCCTATCTATCTAT
>JANPNY010000051.1:0-3258 GCA_031427745.1 Chitinophagaceae bacterium
TTTATGCAATATTTTTTCAAATTTACTTTTTCTTTCGCTATCATTCTCGCCGGTGCAATTTTTTTAACATCCACCGCACAGGTAAAGCCCACCACTGCTGCTGAAAGAATGAACGGTTTGCAGAAAAGAAAATTGCTGGAAGCAGGGAGTTTGTTGAAAGATATACCCTTTCGCAATATAGGCCCTACACAAATGAATGGGCGTGTGGTGGATATAGAAGTAAATCCTGCAGACCCTACAGAATTTTACGTGGCTTATGCCAGCGGTGGTTTGTGGCATACCGTAAATAACGGATTAAGTTTTGATCCGATGTTTGAAAAAGAAGATGTGTTTAGCATCGGCGATATTGCAGTAAACTGGTTAAAATCCAGGATCATTTGGGTAGGTACCGGTGAGGCAAACAGCAGCCGCAGCAGTTACAGCGGCACAGGTGTTTACAAATCTGCAAACAATGGAAAAAGCTGGGACTATCTTGGCCTGCCGGAGAGTCATCACATTGGTAAAATTATACTGCATCCAACCAATGCCAACATTGCGTGGGTCGCTGTATTGGGACACTTATATTCTCCCAATAAAGAAAGAGGCGTTTATAAAACTACGGATGGTGGTGCAACATGGAAACTTACCTTAAGCATAGATGAAAATACCGGTGCGGTTGAAATGGATATCAATCAACAAAACCCTTATGAATTGTACGCATGCATGTGGTACCGCACCAGGAGGGCATGGGATTTTAAACCAACGGGTGGTACCAGTGGCATTTACAAAAGTACCGATGGTGGAAACACCTGGAAACTGGTAACGCAGGCTGGCAGCGGATTTCCAGCTGGTGAAACGGTTGGCAGAATTGGAGTTGCCGTGTACCCCAAGAATCCTGCAATTGTATATGCTGTGGTAGATAACAATGCATTGCAACCAGATACTGCAACAAAAAAGATTGATACCAGCAAATATGTGGTGGATGATTTTAAAAATATAAGCAAGGATTTTTTTTTAAAGTTGGATGACAGAAAGATGGACACTTTTTTATTAAAAAACCGATTCCCCGAAAAATATTCGGCAGCTTCGATTAAAGAACTGGTAGCAAAAGATAAACTTCAGCCATCAGTAGTTTATGATTGGCTGCTGGCAGATGATGGGTTTCAGAACAGCGGTATCTACGGCCTTGAAATTTACAGGAGCGACAATGCAGGTGCATCCTGGAAAAAGGTAAATACAAAACACATTAATAGCTATAGTAGCTACGGGTATTATTTTGGAAAAATATTTGTATCACCATCTGATGAAAACAAAGTAGTCACTTTTGGAACCAGTATAATTTTTAGCATCGATGGTGGTAAAACATTTACAGAAGTTGATAAAGATAATACACACGGCGACTGGCACAGTTGCTGGATAAACCCCCATAAAGACAATCATTGGATAGCGGGTAATGACGGCGGTGTAAATATTACGTACGACAATGGCCAAAAATGGTTTAAAGCAACCAGTGTGCCTGCCGCACAGTTTTATGGTATTACAACAGATGATGCAACTCCCTATAATGTTTATGGCGGGTTACAGGATAATGGCACCTGGATGGGATCATCAAAACTCAATAAAGAAGATTTGGATTTTTCTTTTGCCGAAGAAAAAAAGATACCCGAACCAGATGAATATGATTGGAAGGCAATTGGTGGTGGTGATGGCATGCAGGTGCAGGTTGATACAAGAGATAATAAAACTGTTTATGGAGGATCTCAGTTTGGCTATTATTACAGAAAAAATCTTGCGGACAATAAATCCGCCTTCCTGCATCCGATGCATGATTTAGGCGAACAAAAATTAAGATATAACTGGCAAACACCTATACTTCTGAGCAAGCATAGTCAGGATGTTTTTTATTTTGGTGCAAATAAGCTTTACCGCAGTCTAAACAAAGGTGAAGCATTAACCGCAGTAACATCCGATTTAACCAATGGTAAAAAGCAAGGCAATACGCCCTATGGAACTATTACAACCATAAGTGAATCTCCCCTGAAATTCGGATTGTTATACGTTGGTACAGATGATGGAAATATCCAGGTAAGTAAAGATTGCGGCTACACTTTTTCGTTGATTAATGTCAGCATCAGTTTGCCTAAAATTCCCGATAACTTATGGGTGAGCAGGGTAACTGCTTCGCAATACAAAGAAGGCAGGGTGTTTGCAACGTTAAACGGGTACAGATTCGATGATTTTACTCCTTATGTTTTCATTAGCGAAGATTATGGAACTACCTGGAAGCAAATAGGTACCGACTTGCCAGCCGAGCCTTTAAATGTTGTTAGAGAAGATCCTACAAAAGAAAATATTATTTATATAGGTAGCGATAACGGGCTTTATACCTCCTTCGATTTAGGGAAATCTTTTATGAGCATGAGTCTCCACCTGCCTCGTGTGCCGATACATGATATTGCGATTCAAAAAAGAGATAATGAATTGGTGTTGGGTACCCACGGGCGCAGTATTTTTATCACCTCTTTAGATTCAGTTCAAAAAATTTATGATAAACAGCAAAAGTTGGCACAAATGAAAGCCTCCTTAAGAACGTTCGATCCTAAACAAATGAACGAAGGGGATACAGCAATAGACTGCCCGCCGGCAAAGGCGCCCAGGCGAAAAAATAAAATGGTTCCTGTAAAAATTACAAGTAAAACCAATCATTAAAAAAGTGAGTCTGTTCACCAAATCAGCGTAAAAAAATTGCTGCATTTTTCTCTGCATCTCCAAAGGGCATTTATAATTTCCATTGATATTTATTAATATCCTATTGAAGCTATCTATATTTGTACATGACTATCACCCAGCTGGAATATATTATTGCCGTAGATACTTACCGGCATTTTGCGACAGCTGCAGAACGGTGTTTTGTAACACAGCCTACCTTAAGTATGCAAATACAAAAGCTGGAGGATGACCTGGGTAGCAAAATTTTTGACAGGAGTAAACAACCGGTTATTCCTACAGAAACAGGAGAGGAAATAATTGCACAGGCTAGAATAGTTGTTCATGAAACAAAGATGATTTATCAGTTGATAAAAGATAAGCAAGGCTTGATGCAGGGAGCACTTAAGGTTGGTATTATTCCTACGCTGGCACCGTACCTACTGCCTACATTTTTACATCCTTTTTTAGTTAAATACCCGGATGTGAAAATTAATTTTAAGGAAATGAACAAGGATGTTATTATAGATTAATTGCCTGCGCGATCCATCCGTCCGCCGCCGGGCAGACCTA
>JANPNY010000052.1:0-4277 GCA_031427745.1 Chitinophagaceae bacterium
ACGAGTACAAGCAAACAAGCAATTTTGTAGAAGTACCTTTATTGCTGAAAATTAAGCCCTCTAAAAGTTTCGGCATTTTTGCAGGACCTCAATTTTCTTACCTGGTTTCTACCAAAACAAAATTTACTACCAACAATGCATCTTATGAAAATTTGGTAAAGCAGGACAATGACAATTTGCGCAAAAACATATTTGGTGGTGTAGTTGGTATAGAAGCTGTCGCAAGCAATTTGGTAGTGGGTTTGCGTTATAACATAGATTTTCAAAACAACAATGGTGATGGAACCTCTTCCACCCCAAAGTACAAAAACCAGGTGATTGCGTTGAGCCTGGGGCTAAGATTTTAGAAACAGTTAAACTGATCATTTAATAAAACAATCCGTCCGCTTAGGGCGGATTTTTTTGTGAAAAATATTTAACGTATGTTGAATTTGCAGTTGCAGGGTACAACAGGTTAGCGATACAAAACAGGCTAACCGAGGATTAATAATTATTTTATCTTGCAGCAGTATTTGATATCTTGCTACTCCTGTAAATATTGTTAAAAAATGGTATGCGGTACAAGAGGGCGATGCAACGATGCTGATTGAAAAACAATTGCAGGGACCAAAAATATTTTTATGCAAACAGCCTATATCATAGACAGCGTAAGAACTCCTGTTGGTAAATACGGCGGTGCTTTAAGTACTATAAGGCCCGATGATTTACTGGCAATAGTAATTAAGGCAATCATCGGCAGGAACCCATCTGTAGATATTAATGCCATAGAGGAAGTAATTGCCGGCGCTGCCAACCAAAGTGGCGAAGACAACCGCAATGTGGCAAGGATGGCTGCACTCCTTGCCGGGCTACCCGTGACCGTTGCAGGCGTTACAGTAAACCGTTTGTGTGCCAGCGGCATGCAGGCCATTATGGATGCAGGGCGTGCCATTATGTGTGGCGATGGCGACTTGTACATTGCCTGCGGTGTAGAAAGTATGACAAGGGCTCCTTTTGTGCTATCTAAGGCCAATGCAGCTTTTGCAAGAGATACGGAGCTGTTTGATACTACCATGGGATGGCGTTTTATCAATAATAAATTAGCTGCATTGTACCATCCTTACAGCATGGGCGAAACAGCAGAAAATATTGCGAAGCAATGGGACATTAGCCGACATGCACAGGATGAGTTTGCCTACGAAAGTCAGCAGAAATATGCCAATGCTTATGCAGCCAATCGATTTGGCAACGAAATTATACCGATACAGATTCAAGAGGGAAAAGAGCTGATTGACTTTGACAAAGATGAACACCCCTGGGTAACTTCGCTGGAGAAATTATCCTTGCTGAAACCGGCATTTATAAAAGATGGTACGGTAACAGCAGGCAATAGTAGCGGCATCAATGATGGCGCTGCAGCAATGCTATTGGCAAGTGAAGCTGCGGTAAAAAAATATGGTTTGCAACCCATGGCAAAAATAACCAGTATGGCGGTAGCCGGTGTGGACCCGTCCATTATGGGCATTGGCCCGGTACCCGCTACAACAAAGGCTTTGCAAAGAGCAGGTCTTGGCATTGCAGACATTAACCTCGTAGAATTGAATGAGGCATTTGCTGCTCAATCCATTGCTTGCATATATGAATTAGGGTTAGATCTGGAAATGGTAAATGTAAATGGTGGTGCCATTGCTCTTGGACATCCGTTGGGCTGCAGCGGTGTTCGCATAGCTACTACCCTTTTGCATGAACTTAAAAAACGAAATGGCACTTACGGTCTTGCCACTATGTGCGTTGGTGTGGGGCAGGGCGCTTCGGTTATTTTTGAGAACTTGTAGAAAGGATTAGGTTTTATAAAACAACAAACTATAAAAAGCAAAACATTCTTATAGTAAATTACATGTTTCAATAAGTTCATTTCTTTTGTATCATTACCCTGAATGTTTCAGCAGCATTAAACTGGTTGGCAATTTTTAACAAATACTGTCCGCCTCCAATTTTTGTAAGTGGGAAATTAAAGCTGGATTCATCTAAAAGCTGGTATTTATTAGTTGACAAAAGCTTCCCTGCCACATCGTACATGTTCACGTTATATATTAACTTGCTTTAATAATTCCGAATTTAAAATTCAGCAAAGATTTCATATCCTCTTTTCTGTCATTAAATGTTTGGAAAAAGGAGTTAACAGCATTTTCAAATGAGGTGTAATCTGGATAGTATTTATTCTTCATTACTTTCTTTTTAAAATACCGCCACAGCCTTTCAATTAAATTCAGGTTTGGGCTATAAGGTGGTAAATATAGCAGTTCAATGTCCAGCTCTTTTGCTTTTTGTTGGACAAGATAGCTAAGTTGATATCTTGCATTATCTAAAATGATGCAAATGAAGGTTACAGGCAGGTACGATAGAAATATAGCCAGTACTGTAGATAATTCAGGTGCTATACAATCCGGTTCCGCAATATTAATAGATTACAACAGTGCCGCAGGTAATGTGGTGGTAAGGGAGTCGGATAAATTGGTAAACAGCAATATCAGCATGTTCCGTCCGGTTCGTTCTTTTAATACAATACGAACTTCGTTGTTGGGTATAAATGCAGATAGTAGCACAAACATAATAGATGCGGCCATGGTTACATTTAATCAAAACAGCAGCAGTGAAATTGATAACAGGGATTTAAAAAAGCTGGAAAATTTTGAAGAAGTTTTTTCTTTAAAAACCAACTTAGATAAGCTCGCCATCGAAAGAAGAAAACCGATTGTACAAGCTGACACTATTGTTTACAACATGACAAAGATGAAGCAAAAAAATTACCAGCTTCTGTTGGAAATAGATTCTATTGATTTACCAAAAGGTACTTCAATTTACCTGGAAGATTTGTATTTAAATAGCAAATCTCCGATAAGCGTGAATGCGACGTTTGTTTACAATTTTAAAATTGATTTTGATACTTTGTCTTCCAATCAAAATAGGTTCCAGCTTATATTTATTCCCCGGGTTGATACTGCTGGTTCCAAAAGGAATGTATTGAATAATACGGCAATAGCCAGTATCAATGCCGATGGAATAAAACGGATTAATGAAAAACCAGGGTTATCTGTTTTTCCAAACCCTGTTACTTCTAATACAATTGATTTGCAAATGAATGAAATTGCCGCAGGTAATTATATCATAAGATTATTCAATAATTCCGGAGAAATACTGATTGACAAAACGATTAAATATGCCGGAGGAAAAAGTACTCAATCAATTGACACTTTTCAAAATTTATTTAACGGAAGCTACCAGTTGCAGGTAATAAGTCCTGATAAAAAATCGACCACATTAAAAGTAATTGTTCAACGGAAATAGGTAATTAAACTTACTGTTAATCTGTCTCGATTATCTGTTTAACCCAGATTTTGCAGTAGAAAAAATCAAGACATTTTGTCTCATTTTATAAAATCTCTACTGCAAAGCAGTTGGAATTTACTAACTTAAAAGATTGATAAACAGGTTTTATTTTTTACACATAATATGCAAAAACTGGTATTCCATTTTGACAGTTTGTATAAAAAAAGCCCACTGCAAAATTTGGGTTTAAGAATTGTTTGCCGATACAAAAAGTATACTTCCGTTTACTGTTAGTGGTTTACAAAGATTGGGCAACAAATAGGCTACAGTAATGAGTAGAAGAAGTGCAACCGCACAATAAACAAGAGAAAATATGTTGTTGTTTTAGAGTGTGTTTTTCCCTACCACAGCGTTAACGAAGATTAGTATTTCAGCTTATCTCAATTGCTTTACAACATTTTCTTCTTGCAATCCCATGTACTGGCAGAATTCTTCAACAGTAACAACCTGGTGTTGTTGCTTTTTGAAATGCTCTTTAATCTTCTTGATAAGTTTTCTGCCATACCTGTCGCTTCTTCCTGTGATGATCTGAATGTCCTTCGGATAAATACACAGTCTGTTCATTCAAATAGCCCTTCCTTTTGGGTATATGATAGTAGTTAATAACTACTTCAGTCTCCAGCAGAAATGAGCATGCAAATACGCTAAACCTGTATTGATACAAAAAACATTACGTATAACATTAGCCGGGAGGGATTATAATAATAGATTAATAAGGCAACGAGATCGTCTCCGGTTCTATTAACTCATAGTTATATTCATTTATTAAATAACTGATCGGGGAATTTGGAAATGTAATGATTTCATTCTTACCGAGTCCCCAGGGCTTCCAATAGTTTGCCAACACCTCGCCATACATTTTATCATCCCAATGCCTGAACAAAGGTTTTTCATTATGCACGGGCAAC
>JANPNY010000053.1:0-5626 GCA_031427745.1 Chitinophagaceae bacterium
TGGTGAAAAGTCTTGACGGTTGGATACCAGGGATTGTCTGCCTCTTTCATGTGCCAGTACCAAAGCAGGCCCCGGGAAAAAGGCAAACTATATCAGCAAGTTGATTGCATTACCCTAGAATGTTTTTCTTATTTTTGAAACCTATGCATAAACACCTTTTTCACCACCTCACTATAGAAGATTATTTTGTTGAATCGGTTTTTTTAAACCGCATGGTAAAGATTAATTGTTATATGCCGATCGACAAGAACAGGTTATCCGACATGAGCCTGCTGCTTGTAAACGATGGGCAGGATCTGGTTACAATGGGATTCGAAAAAATAATGGACAAACTCTACAGGCACCAGGAGGTTTCACCCTTATTGGTTGTAGGTATCCATTGCTCCGGCGACAGAAAAAATGAATACGCTACGGCTAATGTACTTGATTACGCAGGACGTGGCAACAAAGCAGCATTGTACACCCGTTTTGTGATGGAAGAATTACTGCCCTTTATCCGGAAAACCTATTCTATTAATGCGTTTAAAGAGAAATCTTATACCGGCTTTTCACTGGGTGGGTTAAGTGCGTTAGACATTGTTTGGAGCAACCCACAGGAATTCTCCAAAGTAGGTGTTTTTAGTGGATCGTTCTGGTGGCGGGACAAAGCGCAGGAAGACCCTGACTTTAATGAAGATACCAACCGTATTATGCACCGGCTGATAAGGGAAGGTGGCTATTATCCCTGGCTAAAATTCTTTTTTGAAGTGGGCACACAAGATGAAACTGCCGACCGCAATAACAATGGCATTATTGATGCTATTGATGACACCATCAGCCTGATTGCGGAGTTAAAATTGAAGGGCTTCACCAACAATGACATTGAATACCTGGAATTAAAAGACGGTAAACACAATGTGGCTACCTGGGCAAGAGCTTTCCCCAATTTTTTAAAATGGGGCTGGGGTAAAACCGCTGCTGTTGAACACTGAAAAGGAATGATGAATAATCGGCCAATTTTGTTTTCTTAAAAAAAGGATGTTACGGATTATTAATAATTAAATCTCCTAAAATCCTCAGTTTTTTTCCGTCATTAACTTTAAAATTTACCTTGGAACCAACACGCTGTACAACATTCAGCACACACTCACCGCCTGCAACAGGATCAATAACGATACTTGAAGTTACATCCAGTACAGCAGGAGGAATAGTATTGTTACTCCAGTTAGCCGGATCATCCCAATTACCATTACCCGTAAAGGTGTAAACCACTGCGAGTGTAGTTACTTTGGTGGAGGCATATATAAAATCGCCGGTCGCCACACCCAGTGGTCCATTGGCGGCATTAGAAGCGAAATAAAAAGTTACCGTTCCATCTGCTACACCCGGGTTGATGGGGGCAGTCCAGGTGAGGTTATCGTAAGTAAAAGATTGTTGTGAGGCGGTAATAACAGCATTTAAATGCCCCAGTTCGCCACTTGTACCAATGAGTGCTGCGTTGGGATTTGCAGATGAAAAAGTGCCTACTACCTGGCCATTGCCGTTGATAGCAGTAATTTCGAAACCCCATCTTTTTCTGTCTGCCACGCCGTGCGTAATAGTAATACTAAAATTATAGGCTGCCCCTGCAGTATAAGTTGAAGGCAACCCGTTAACAGACACATTTCCACCCCCTGTGTTAAGCGGGTTGTTTGTATGACATTGTGTACAATAAACACCTGTTGCACCTGTGTGACCAGCGGGGGGCTGTGCGCTACGCATTAGTGCAGAAAATGAACTTAGTAAAATAAGTAAAGTTGCAATTACCGTACAGGTTTTAAAATATTGCTTCATGATTGTGTAAAATTATTAATTGTTGAAATATAAAAATAGTTGAAATTAAAATTAAGTTTTAGTTAATAGGTCTCAAAACGTTTGTAACGTATTAAAATTGAATAAGGTTGCCTAAAGCTTCTTATACCAGCAAAAAATATTGAATTATCAAAGAGGTAGGATTTTAAAATAATGTTTTCAAAAGATCAAAAAAAAATGGGGCAATCAAACCCTGTATCCTATAATACTTCTGCATAAACACCTGTAAGATTGAACGGGGTTCAAATGCATTTATTGGAATTTTTGCGTTGCCCTTTTTTTATCTTTTTTGTACAAAAATAAATTTCCATCAATTAAATCAGGTATTGCAGTGGTCTTTACATCCAAACGCATCTTTCTTTGTGGCTAATTAAGTTTGCTAAAAGATATAGAAATCCACCATTGGGGTTTCTTATTGTTTATAGTTTTCACTCTATTAGAAACGGAAGACAGTGTTCACACCGACCACTGAAGCAACAGCGAAGATTAAAATATTAAAAGGGGAAACAATTATTAAATCCAGGTAAAGATGGCACACGGGCATTATTCAAATAATTGTTCAGTACAACTCTAAATCATATGCAACTGCATAGCCTGCTTTATGAGAGAGGCTATATTTTTAGCCTCAAATTTAGCTAACAGATTTTTTCTGTGTGTATCCACAGTGGTACAACTTAAAAAAAGTTGCTTTGCAATTTCATTGTTGGTAAACCCATCCGCAATTAATTCCAGCACTTCTTTTTCACGCCGGGTAATAACCGGCACACTACTATTTTTATCATTTTGGCGCAGTGCAATTGCAGCGTCAAAACTTAAGTATTCTTTACCTTGTACAATGGTAGTAATCCCTTCCATTAACTCCTGCCCGCTTGCGTTTTTAAGTACGTAACCAGATGCGCCGTTACTCATCATTTTTTCAATAAAACTTTGTTGGTTAAAAGTACTAAGGCCAAGCACTTTCACAGAGGGGTACATACTTTTAAGTTCTTTGCATAAATCAATGCCACTTTTATCTGGCAGATTAATATCCATTAAAATTACATCGGGCAGTTGTTGTTGTAAAAAAGCCATACATGATGCTGCATTGGTAGCATGACCTAGCCAAACAATATCCGTTTCATTTTGCAACAGCGCACGAATGCCTTCAATTACCATATAATGATCGTCAACAATAAATAATTTTATGGGCATGGCTGCAAATTTATTTTTTAAAAAAATACTACAATTTCAATTCTATCAAAACAGATGTACCCTTTCCATTTTCAGTTTTTACATCTAACGAGGCTTTTAAAAAGTCAACCCTGTTTTGGATATTCCTCCAACCAATACCTTTTGCAGCGTTCAACGTATTTTTATCAAACCCTTTCCCATCATCTTCTACAGTTAAAGACAATGTATTGTTTGATTTGGTTAACTGTACAATTGCATTGGCAGCTCCTGCATGTTTAATGGTATTGTTGATAAGCTCCTGCACAATTCTGTAAACAGTTATGGCCGTTGTTTGGTCTATCATTACATTTTCTACATTGATAGACAGGTAAGAGATACGAAGCACACCGGTTAAATTAATGTCATTACAAAAATCTTTTAATGCGGTATCCAATCCAAATTTTACCAATGCTTCCGGCATCATGTTGTGGGCAACACGCCGCATTTCTTTTATTGAACTGTCAAGCATATCCATGCTTCTTTCAAATGCCAGTGCATTTTCCTGCGTCATTATTAAATTTCCTTTCATAGTATTAAATGAATATTTTATTCCGCTGAGCATCCCTCCCAGCCCATCATGCAAGTCTTTTGCAAGCCGGGTACGTTCCTGTTCTTCACCTTTTAAAATTGCTTCTGTTGCAGTTAGCTGCTGTTGTATTTCTAATTCACTAATACGCTGCTGCTGAAATTTTTGCTTTTGCTTATAATTTCTATACGAAAGCATGGTTACTAAAAAAAAAGAAAAAGCTGCACCTATTAAAATATAATTAAGCGTATTTTTTTGTTTTATTAAAATTTGCTGCACTTTTTTATCAGCCTCTAATTGTATAATTTGCTTTTCCTTTTTTTCTGATTCGTATTTCTTTTCAATTTCCAACGTGCTTTTTTGTATGGTTTCATTTAAAATACTATCCCCCAATAAATTGCTTTGTATAGAATAATATTGTCCAAAACTCATATCCTGCATGGAATATGCCAAATTAGAAAGATGGGCATATAGTTTATGTCGTTCGTTTCTAAAATCAAATTGAAGAGCAAGCGCCATGGCAGTATCTGCATACCTTTTAGCAAAGGCATAATTTTTTACAAATTGAAAATAAAATGATAGCCCCTTTAAAGCAATTGTTTCGCTTTCGTACAAATCCATTTCTCTTGATATAACTAATGCCTTTTCCATATAGGGTTTTATGGCGTTAAACTTTCCTTGTTCAATCAAAACATCTCCCATATTTAGGTACAAATTTACTTCCATGTGTTTGTTATTTGTTTTTAACGCAATGGCTAACCCTTCGTTAAAACAAATTTTTGCTGAATCAAATAGTTGGAGATTAATATAGTTTAACCCTAAGTTATTATATGCTGTGCCTAACATGGTGAGGTTATCTATTTCTTTTAACATTTGCACTGCCTTTTTGCCATAGTCCAAGGCCTTTCTATATTGCTTCATCCCTGTAAAAAGATTCTGTAAAATATCATACGATTGGGCCAGCATTGTTTTATTACCAAATGTTTCAAAGAGCTTTTTCCCTTCTTCATAATACTTTACTGCATTTTCATATTCTTCTTTTAACCGGTAAGATGACCCAGTATTAAATAATGTTTTGGCGAGATAGATGGAGTCCTTTATTTGTCGGGACAACTCAACTGACCGGAGATTAAGGATTAGTGAGGAGTCAAAATATCCCTGCATATTAAGTATAAAAGTGTAATTAGTTATGTACTTTATTTCACCCAGTTTATACTTAAGTTTTTTGCTCAGCTCATTTGCCATTCGGTAATATTGCTTAGCTATTTCAGGTTCGTTGGTTTCATATTGCTGTCCTGCATTTATATACAACTCTACTTTATTTTCATCGTTTTTAGCAATAACTATCAGTTTCAAAAGACTGTCCTTATTCATTAATACCTGCGCCTGTGTGCCAGTACAAAAAGAAATAAATATTAAAAGCAGGCTGTAAATTCTCATAAAATAAAAACATTATTGGAGGTGTAAAATAATAATAAAGTGATATTGGCTATCTACCCTTTTTCCATGATTTTTAAAAGTTTGCAAAATCATGTTTTTGACGGATTTTTTAGTACCTTGTTCATATCAATCTATTAAACAAACTTACCTTTTTGTGAAGTAGCAACTAACAGTAATTTCATTTTCGCTTTTTTGCCTCGTGGCATAGTCACAGATGGTGGCATTGCCTGCCACGGCGCCTTACAGCAAAGCGCAACAAGCAGATGAATGCATCACAAATTTTAGCACATCTGTAAAAAAGATGGCTTATAAAAATATCCTGTTTTTAAGGGAGATTTCTGCCAGTTCTATTTTGCAATTTTACAATAAATCTTATTAACATGAAAAAGCTTCTTGTCCTTATTATTCTTTGCTGCCAGATGCTATGCGGTTTTTCGCAAACAGGTAATGTAGGCATCGGCACTACAACACCCAAAGCCCGGCTACACGTAACAGACAGTAATGTATTGTTTTCTGCCTCTGCCGTATTACCAATAACTCCCGGCAATCCACCGGTAGAAGGAGGAGGAAGAAGAATGATGTGGTACGCTGATAAAGCTGCATTCAGGGCTGGCATTGCTT
>JANPNY010000054.1:0-3152 GCA_031427745.1 Chitinophagaceae bacterium
ACACCGCCATTCAAACAGATTTTCTGCCGTTGCAGGGTACCGACTATGTAGAATTTTATGTAGGTAATGCCAAGCAGGCAGCTCATTTTTATAAAACGACATTTGGCTTTCAATCACTTGCCTATGCCGGCCCCGAGACTGGCATGAAAGACAAAGTTAGTTATGTAATTCGCCAGCATAAACTCACCTTTGTTTTAACTACAGCATTAAGAAAAAACAACCCTATAGCGGACCATGTTTCTAAACATGGGGATGGTGTAAAAGTGTTGGCGTTGAAAGTAGATAATGCAACCAGTGCATGGGAAGAAACCACTAAACGTGGAGGCAAGTCTTACCTGGAGCCAACTATTTTATCAGATACAGACGGTGAAGTAGTTTTAAGTGGCATCCACACCTATGGAGAAACTGTTCATCTATTTGTCGAGAGAAAAAATTACAAAGGTTTATTCATGCCCGGCTTTAAAAAGTGGGAAAGCAACTATAACCCTACCGATACAGGGCTGCTGTATGTTGATCATTGTGTAGGTAACGTAGACTGGAACCAAATGAACCCCTGGGTGAAATTTTATGAAGAAGTAATGGGGTTTAAAAATATTTTGACCTTTGATGACAATGATATTTCTACAGAATATTCTGCTTTAATGAGCAAGGTGATGAGTAATGGTAATGGGTATGTAAAATTCCCCATCAATGAGCCCGCTGAAGGTAAAAAGAAAAGCCAGGTAGAAGAGTACCTGGATTTTTACAACGGCGAAGGCGTACAGCATGTAGCGATAGCCACCAATGATATTGTAAAGACTGTAACTGAATTACAAAAAAGGGGCATTGAGTTTTTAAATATACCGGCCAGTTATTATACCGCTGTATTGGACAGAGTTGGAAAAATTGATGAAGACCTTGCGCCCTTGCAGCAACTAGGTATTTTAATTGATCGGGATGAAGAAGGTTACTTGCTCCAGATTTTTAGCAAACCGCTGGAAGACAGACCTACCCTTTTCTTCGAAATCATCCAGCGTAAAGGGGCAAAAAGTTTTGGTAAGGGGAATTTTAAAGCACTGTTTGAAGCCCTGGAGAGAGAACAAGATGCAAGGGGAAATTTATAAAAACTATCTTGAGATTTTTCACTTTGTAGTGAAAAATCTCAATTAGAAAATCGCCCTTACAGTTGCTCTTCCAATATGAACTGTCCTTGACTCGCCTGGTTTTCGGCCATCATATTGAATGGTCATTTCTATATTTCCAGAAAGCCTTTTGGTAAACTCCAGGTTCCATAAATAATTTTTACCCGGCATTAATCCATCCAATAAAATATAGCCTACTGTGGAGTTGGCGGAACCACCTGGCGCATAAGAAAACTGAATATTACTCAAAGAAAATCTTGCATTAATACTACTGCTGGAAAGCACATTGTATTTAGCTTCTGTAGTAAAACTATTTGCCGTAGACTTTTCAAAATAACCAATTGTATTTTTCTTGTTATTGTAGCCATAAATTACAGTCAACCGCATTTTTGTACCACTAACATAACTTAAAGATGGTTCAGCAATTTGTTGATTTACCTGGTAATTTCGGTTGCTGAATTTAGGTGTTATCAAATCATTTTTTACCGACCTCAAGGACCAGTTCGTACTTATTCTTTTACTGATATTCCACCGCATTTTTAGTGCAAGGGAACGCTGGCTGCGGCTCTCTACTCCATAAGTGAGCAGCGACTTTCCGTTGCTGAGTACTTGTGTTATATCCATTCCCCATTTAGCACTGGTTCGGTTAAAGAAAAAAGTGTTTGATAAAAAAGAACTCAAGGTGAGCAAGCTGGTATCTTCCAGTTGCTTAGCAAACGGATTAAATTCAACTGAACCAGAAGCAATATTTTTTTTATTGATTTGCAGAGACGATGCCAGGCTGGTTTTGGTCAACAACTTTTTAAAACCAACAGCTTGCTTTGCACTGATAATTGCTTTGGGGTTTATCTCAACACTGTAATTTAACTGAACATAATTGGCTTTTACATACTGGTTGGTTGGTGTATTCACCCTTATGTATTTCCGTTGATCTGTAAACAAAGCAATTTCAAACTCGTTCAATTCTTTAATGCCGTTGCTGTTGTAATCTATCCAGGTGTATTCGCCCTGACCGGCAGGTACTTCTACAAAACTAAATTCCCTTTTCTGCTCCTGCCCTGCGCCTACTTCATACAAGACATTGCCTGTTAAAAAACCCTTCCATTCATTTACAGCATATTCAGCCCTTCCCAACAACGTTTCATCTGCTTTTTGCCTGGAGATTGTGGAATTAATCAACTGCAATTTGCGATACGTTACATTTAACTTGAGTTGGTGATGTTCGTTGCTCAGCAGGTCTGTAAAAAAATTAATATTGTTACTTCTATCTGCCAGGATAAGTTTATTGACTACCGGGTATAAATCGCTTCTTGTAAAATAATTTATTCCCCACCTGTTCAATTTAGACTCAGGAGATTTTATGTATGCCTGCAGTACGTTAAAGCCAAAACTGAATGGCACCAGCGTATCGGTTAGCTTGTCTGAAAGTTTATTGTACTCCCCTGAATAATTTGCACCCACCACCAGGTTTTTTATTTGTTTCAATTGCTTACTGATATCAATGGCTGGCCTTAGATAAAATCCGTTTTGTGCAAGATTATTAATATTGGTAAGGCTAACAATGCTGGATAATTTCCACCCTTTTTGGATAAATTGCTGATCTAATTTTTGCCTGAAACCATTGAATGCATCGCTCCGGTTGTAGTTGGTAATATCGTATTTAAAACGGTTGCCGGTTTTATCCTGGAGACTTAGTCCCGCAGTAGCAATTCTTTCATCTGCACGTTCTGCATCGTAAGGCAGGCTCCAATCCCTGTTAAATTCTACATTTCTCAAACGTTCTACCGGGCTAAATCGCTGCTCCACATATTCGTCGCCAATTTTGCTTTGCAGCTGAAAAGATTTTTTAAAGCGATCAAAATTTTTTTCTTCATTTACATATTGAAATTTAAAAGCGACTGCATCATCGTTGCCCTTATTTTTTGATGAAAATAAATTAATATCGTATTTACTTACAGCAAACTCGGCTTTAATGATAGATTTTGGGTTAAACGAATACGCTGCGGAAATGGTTGCTACCTGTAATTTTTT
>JANPNY010000055.1:0-2387 GCA_031427745.1 Chitinophagaceae bacterium
GGGCAATGTCATTAAGTTAAGAAGGTAATAAGGTTATTGGATTTTTTATTCTGTTTTCTACTAAGGTTTTTCTTTAACCTTAGTAGAAAAATATACCTATAGCAGTGAACCTTATTACCTTATTTGCGCTTACTGTCCTTAACTTAATGACATTGCCCGAAGGGGGAACTTAGATAAAGTCAGTAAAATTTACATTTACCGCTTTTATCTTTGAATAGATTTTTTTGAGCCAGGCTTAAGGAATTCTATTTGGCTGCGGTGGCGTCGCACTCTTGTACACTAGTGTTAAGTTAAACGTAATATGACGTATTAATCGTACATTTGAAAAAAAATTCAAATGGTAATTCGTTATACAATTAAACTGACCAAATCAGAAGTAGAAGAACTGCAGATAATCATAAACAAGGGTTCACATACTTCACAAACATTCCGTGCGGCTTATATACTTTTGAATTGTGATGAAGGAGAATATTCAGATAAAGTAACCAACGAGCAAATAAGTAAAGTATTAAAAGTTGGGATGCGGACAATTGATAGAATGAAGAAACAATTTATAGAAGAAGGAATAGAAGCTGTTTTAGAACGGAGAGCCACTACCCGGATTTATGATATAAAAGCAGATGGTGATATGGAGGCAAAGTTAGTAACCCTGTGCTGTAGTGAACCACCCAAGGGTTTTTCTAAATGGTCGTTGCGTTTGCTGGCAGATAAGATGGTAGAATTGAATTATGTACAAAGCATTTCGCATGTAACAGTAAGAACGGTTTTAAAAAAAATGAACTTAAGCCCTGGAAAGTAAAAGGCTGGGTAATACCTCCGGATAAGAACAGCGCATTTGTAGCGAACATGGAAAAAGTATTAGACGTATACAAAGAGCCCTACAATGCTGCATTTCCCGTCATTTGCATGGATGAATCTCCGAAGCAATTGATAGAAGAAGGAAAGCCATCAGTTGCGATGAAACCAGGTCAGGATGCGAGAGTGGATTATGAGTATGTAAGGCATGGTGTAGTCAATATATTTATGGCCAATGAGCCATTGATGGGGAAGCGTTATGTACAAATAACTGAATTTAAAACCAAAAAAGACTGGGCTAAATTTGTAAAAAAAATCGCTGATGAATGGTATCCTAAAGCAAAAAAAATAAAATTGGTAATGGACAATTTTAAGACTCATGACGCCTCCGCATTTTATGAAACATTTGAACCAGCAGAGGCAAAAAGACTTTGGGACAGATTTGAATTTGTATTTACCCCTAAACATGGTAGTTGGCTAAATATGGCTGAAATAGAATTACACGTCTTAAATGGCCAATGCTTAAACCGACATATATCTACGATGAAAAAAATTAATGAAGAAGTTGACGCATGGCAAACTAACAGAAATAATAAAAACAAAAAAATAAACTGGCAGTTCACAAATAATGAAGCACGGGTAAAATTAAAAAAACTTTATCCGTCAATTTATGCTTAACATAACACTAGTTCTTTCTTCGGCTCTTCTTAAATTTAAGTAGTTTTTATTTTTGGAGGCAGTATAAGATTTAAAAATAAAATTCTAAATAATGAATGACTCTTTAAATACTAATACTGCAAAGAACCCCCTTTTGGGGGGCAGGGGAACCGTTGCTGTTATTGGAGCAGGCACTATGGGCAATGGCATTGCGCATGTATTTGCACAAAGTGGTTTTGCTGTTACATTGATTGATGTAAGTGCTGTGCAGTTAGAAAAAGCCGTAGCCACCATCAGTAAAAACTTTGATCGCCAGGTTGCAAAAGGTACCATTACGGAAGAAGCAAAAGGGTTGGCTATGGCCAACATCAGTACCGAAATAACAATTGCAGCAGGCGTAAAAAATGCCGGATTGGTTGTAGAGGCAGCAACAGAAAATACAGAATTAAAACTCAATATATTTAAGCAGTTGGATGCGGCTGCACCGGAAGGATGTATACTTGCAAGCAACACCTCTTCCATTTCTATTACCAAAATTGCCGCAGCCACTAAAAGACCTGAGCTGGTAATAGGAATGCATTTTATGAACCCGGTGCCGGTGATGAAACTGGAAATTATCAATGGGTATGCCACGAGCAAAGAAGTAACGGACACAATTACGGCACTCAGCAAACAGTTGGGGAAAGTGCCTTGTGTGGTAAACGATTATCCCGGTTTTATCGCCAATCGTATTTTAATGCCCATGATCAACGAAGCCATTATCAGCCTGTACGAAGGGGTAGCTGGCGTGGAGGAAATAGACACCGTAATGAAGCTTGGTATGGCGCACCCGATGGGCCCCTTGCAGCTGGCAGATTTTATTGGGCTGGATGTTTGCCTCAGTATATTAAAAGTATTGCAGGATGGATTTGGTAACCCAAAATATGCAGCTTGTC
>JANPNY010000056.1:0-6858 GCA_031427745.1 Chitinophagaceae bacterium
TAAAAAACTGATTGCTTTTGGTAAATCAATATAATCAGATACTGCAGTTGCTACAGAAACCGATGGATAGAAATAAGTATTGTTGTTTAACAATAAAGTAGAGTTTTTATCTACCCTGCCTGTAGTAGTGATAGACAAATACTTTTTGTAATCAAGGCTCAAAGAGTAATAAGCACTTAAAACCAACATGCTTGAATTATAACTGAATGCTTTTATTGCATTCAAAGAATTACTGAATGAATATAAACCCGGAACGTTCAAATAATCTGTAGTTGTAAAACTTGAATTATAAGAAAAGCTACGTGCATTTACACCTGCAAATGCATCAATACCAAATCCACCTTTTATTTTACCATTGTATTTTATCAGGCCTTCTACGTTGTTATCAAATAAAGAACGCCTGTCTTCCCTATAATCACCACGGTTTCCTTCTCGGCCGTATGGGTGAGCAGAATAAGGCATTTTTTCATCTCTTAATACATCGTTGGTACTTACGTTTGCTCTTACAACAGCTTCAAAATGCGTGTTGGGAGTGTAAGTTAAAGCTGCACTACCATATACATCCGTTTTATAATGACCACGTAACCATTCATAACTCATAAAGTAAGGATTGTGGTAACGCTGGTATTCTGCAAAAATTGACTGAACACCTTCTTTACCAGGCTGCCAGTAATTTTTCATATCGTCAATATTCCAATCGGCACCTGTCCATACAGTTACACTATAAATTACACTGTTTGGGCCATAAGACACATCGGGAATATTTGGAGTAGCTTGTCTGTTATAGTTTAAGTTACCTTCTACTTTAAATTTACTGCTCAGTTTATAACTGGTATTAATGTTGAAATTGTAGGTATTTAATTTTGTATTGGGTATGATACCTCTTTGATAGCTATTTGAAAGTGACATTCTGATACTGCCTTTATCGTTGGCAGCAGAAAAACTCAGGTTATTGGTTGTTAACAATCCAGCCTGAATAAATCTTTTGAGATTATCCACACCAACGGCATTGTAGGGTGTACTTGTTCTTATTCCAGTAACAGGATCAATAGGACTGTTATATTGCGGAAGCAACTGACCATTTAATGCAGGGCCCCATACGTCATAATCACCATCACCAATTCCACCTCCTTTACCATCACCAAACTTGTATTGAGAATAGTCTCCGCCGCCATATAATGCCTGTGTTTTTGGTAAAGCAATAAAACCTTTGTTTAACTGGTTGCTTGAGTTAAATTCGATGGTATACCCTTTTGCATTTTGCTTACCTTTTTTAGTAGTAATTAAAATGGCACCGTTTTGTGCACGCCCACCATAAATAGCAGTTGCAGCAAGACCTTTCAAAATAGTATAGGTTTCAATGTCATCGGGGCTGATATTCCAGGTATCGGAAGTAATTGGAATACCATCAACTACGTACAGGTTTATATTTTGCCCACGAAATGAAACTGCAGGAGCAGCCAATAATTCCTGGTTGATAGCCACATCCAATCCGGCTACTTTACCAGCCAATCCATTGATAGGATTGGGTTCTCTTGCTTTGATCAAATCTGCACCTTTTACTTCCTGTACAGCATAACCTAATTTCTTCTGCTCTCTTTTAATACCGATACCAGTTACTACTACTTCGCTCAATTGCCTGTTATCTGCATTTAAACGTACGGCAATACCATCGCCGGTGGCTGTTACCTGCTGGCTTTCAAAACCTATAAAACTGACTAATAAATTTTCACCTTTATTGGCTGAAATTTCGAAAGATCCGTCTTGTTTGGTTACGGCAGTTTTGTTAGAAAGTGGCGCTGTGATGGTTGCACTTTCTACCGGCGAACCATTGCTTGCATCCACCACCTTTCCTTTAATGAGGATGGATTGTGCGTTAATAATCTGGGAAGAGAATAGTATAGCTACAGTAAGTAGCAACAACTTTCGTACATGGGAGCTAATTTGCTTCATAAATCAAAAATTTAGTTTTGAGAATGCAAACCTACCTCCGGTATGTTACGAAATAATTGTGCTAATATTAACGAAATGTAAAGTAATTGTAAACAAATTGGGATTAGGTAAAACGGTCAATGATGCAATAGTTCGGCTGTTTTCTACCTGGCTTAACATCCCTTTGGATACACCTGCTACATCTACCAACTGCTGCAATGTAATGTCCTTTTCCTTGCGGATATCTTTAAGCCGTTTGCTTATTTGAATGATGATGTCTTCCTGCATATAATTAGAATTATTGGATAAAAAATTATCTACTCACAACTATTTTACCGACGTAGTTTAACTATTTTTTTACTACCTCCAGCAATTTTTTTGCTTCCGCAGATAATGCTGTTGACACCGTTTTTCCATTCATTAAAAAAGAGAATTGCCTGCAATCGGCTTTATTCATTCCAAAATCAATATCCTGTATTACCCTATTCTTTTTAAAAAAAATGAATGGACCCATCTACACCGCAATTGGTTTTATAGGTTGCAACCGCTTCGGTTAGCAGGTTCGTTAATTGATCCAGTGTTTGTTTATCCCGAATAATTTTTACGGCTACCACTGTATCCATGGTGCCATCTCCCTTAAAATAATTTATGGCAACACTATCAGCGTTTACAATACGTTCTTTTAACTGCTTTGCGGCTTTATTACAAGAAATAAAAAATAGACTTAGGAGGGTAAATGCTATTATTTTTTTCATATCGTAAATATAGTATAAAGCCGCTTTAGGTATCATCTCAAAACAAACCACCCGTTAAGATTAACGGGTGGTACAAGCAGTTGGAAATTGCTATTCGCTTAAGGCACTTGTTTAGATTGCTATGCTTTTTAATGAGAAGGAGGCTATAAATAATAGATGCAAATTCCAATAGGCTTGTTACGAAATTATTATTGCAGCTTTATCTAAATGTTACGAAAAACCTTAATTGTGTAAATTTTATTTGGATAACACGTAGAACATCTTCTTGCAAAAAAAATCACCCGATATTGCAATCGGGTGATAAATGCTTAAAGAATTTATAATTCAATTCGCTATGCTTGTTTACAAACCTTTTAGAAATTGTATTTAACACCAAATTGTCCCTGCCAACGGCTGCTAATAGGATCAACAGTATAATAGTGCCCGTTAAGGCCGGCTGGCTTAACAAAGTTAAACGAGGGCACATAACCAGTTGCTGGTGCACCTACAGGGTGTAAGCCATCGTTTACAAATTTCAAGAAATTAACCGTGTAGTTATTAAGGTTGGTTACAAACGTAACATGTCCCCAATCGTTGTTAAGTAAATTCAGCACATTAAACAGGTCAAGGCTAATTTGCAACGATCTTGATTTATTTGTTTTACTTAATTTAAACTCGTGCATGATCTTTACATCCAGATCATGATTCCATGGAGTGCGCATTCCATTACGCTCGGCATATTGACCACGGCGACTATTTAAATACTTATCACCGGTAATTAAGGCATCAAGGTCAGTCCATTGCTGTGAAGCTGTATAAACACCGTTATCTTTCAAATTAATGTCAGCTTGATTTTTTGGAATGTATGGCAAAGGTGCATTTGAACCTGAACCAAATGCCGCTGATTGGTAAACTAAACTGTAAGGGCTACCGGAGGATCCTGCATAAAAGAAAGATAAGGAAGAAATGTTAGACTTGTTCCAAATAAAATTACCTGACCATGTAGCTACAATCCTATTGCGTAAATCAAAATTTGAATACCCCAGCTGAGAGTTACTAGCTACGTTTGTTGGGTTTACGTTGTAACTACTTTCCCACGAGTTACGAATGCCATTTGTGATGTCTTTGCTCATTCCGTAGGTATAAGCAACAGTCCAGTTCATATTCAACATGTGCTCGCTACCCATTTTTATGTTATTAGTATACTTCGATAACTGACCGGTAATGTTATACCTGTAACCTTCTTTGGTATTGGTTAAGAAATACACATTTGAATAAGCCGGATTGTATTTTCCCCCAACATACACCGGCGTTTGCGTTGGGCCAGTTGTATAATAGGCTACAGAATCCTTTAAATTTATCTGCTCATATTTTACATCATAAATAGTTTTTGTATAAAGGAAATCAGCGGTGAATTTATAGCCATTACCAAATCTAAAATCTGCAGCAATACTACTACGCCATACAGTTGGTAATTTAAAGTTATTATCAAACACATCTATTTCTTTTGTACTACTTCTGGAAGCGCCTCCGTATTTAGTCACAGTATCCTTCAACCCCTGTGGATTAATTGCGAGCGGCACTGTTTTTCCAGCTGCAATATTATTCCAGTCAATATTACCATAGGTTCCTCCATTTAAAGTATAGGCATAACCATACCAAGCAAAAGGAACTCTTCCGGTAAATATTCCTGTACCTCCACGAATTACGATTGATTGATCGCCCTTAACATCAAAGTTAAAACCTAGCCGCGGCGATACTGCCAGTCTGGAAGGTATCTTTCCTGTTAAATCCTTAAATGCGGTATTAGAGTAAGTTGGATTAGCAGAAACATAACCTGCAGAATTGGTTCCATTTAAACCCGAATCCATATACGGCTGAGAGCCAACATAAGAATAGTCTAACCTGATACCGGGAGACAACTTAAATCTTCTGCTAAGACTAATGTCATCTTGCGCATAAACACTTGAAAGACCAACTGTAAATGGATTTGGTGGGTTGTTGTAAATATCATCTCTGCCGTTGTTTAATTTGGGATCGTTAATAAAAGCGCCCCTTATGCGACTTGGATTATCAGCTAAAAAACTATTCACACCCTTGTTATATTCCCAACGGCCATTGTAGGAGTTGATGAACCCATAACTAAGGTTATAAAATTCATTATGTGTTCCAAATGTAAACTTGTTTATGCCGTTTGTTACAGTAACATTATCACTGATTTCAATGGTTTGTTGCTTAAGATTATATATCGATGCTTCTCTCCAGGTACCTAACGTGATACGTCCATTATCAATATCCATATAAGGGGCAATTGCTCCCGGAAAATCTCTAAACTCGTGCACCTTTACAAAACTAAAATTAAACTGATTGCTAACGTTCGCACTCAATTTTGTTTTTAACTCAGCAACGAGATTCAAGTTTTTGGTGTATTGTGTAAAGTCTGTTGAGCCAAACTGAAAATTAGTGGAGGAACGCTCCAGATTGTTACCCTTTCCACTAGTGTAGATTGCTCGTAGTGTTAAGGAATTTTTTTCATTTAAATTAAAATCCAATCTTGCAAAAACCTTATCGCTTTTGGTAAATACCTTATATGCGCCAAGATAGCTTCCTGCGTCGTATCCATATTTAGTTTTTAATTGATTGGCTATTGACTGTACTTCAGCAAGTGTTGCAGCAGCACCGGGATCACCAATGTTATTTGTGCTAGGTTCCTGCTTATCGGTGTGCTCGTAGTTTACAATAAAAAATGCTTTATTTTTCACAATTGGGCCACTTATGGTTGCACCGGTTTGCAATTCATGAAAATCTGATCCAATTTTCGATTTCCTTCCATCGACACTTTTGCCAACCAATGCCTGTGACCTTCCATAACCATAAACAGATCCATGAAAATCATTGCCGCCACTTTTTGTTACAGCATTCACACTACCCCCCGTAAAGTTTCCGATTTTAACGTCATAAGGAGCTAGTTGCACTTGCACTTCCTGTATCACATCAATACTATAAGGAGTTGTGCGGGTTCCTGCTCCTGCCGTGCCACTTTGCCCACCGCCACTGGTACCGCCAGCTGAATTACTAAAACCGAATGCATCATTATTAATTGCACCATCAACTGTTACATTATTATAACGAAAACTGCTTCCAGCATAAGAGTTATTATTTGACTGTGGTGTTAAGCGGGTAAAATCACTTAAGCTCCTTCCGATAGTCGGTAACGTATTTAATTGCGCCATGCCTATGTTGACACCGCCCGATTGTTTTCTATTAGACGATGTTACAACTACTTCCCTTAAGCTCTTGTCTTCGGCATTCAGCAACACATTTAATTCTGGGTTGTTGCCAAGCACCAAATTTACATTGCTGAATACTTGTTCTTCGTAACCTACAAAAGATACTTTTACAGTGTAGGGTCCCCCAGGCTTTAAGTTAGGAACAGTAAAGATTCCTTTAGAGTTGGTACGTGTGCCTGTCTTAAAACCGGTTGGTTCATGTACAATAGAAATAGTTGCACCGGCTGGTATAGCTAATCCTTTTGAATCAGATACAGTACCACTCAATAACGAAGTTGTTTCCTGAGCAAAAATGTTGGATGATAATACTAATAAAAACACAGTTAGTATTTGAAATAAACCTCTTTTCATGTTTGTTAATTTTCTGCAAAGAGACAGCTTCTATGTTATGGCAATGTAAAATAAATGTTACGCAAATATTACGGCTGTGTTACGGGAATGTTATGGGTTGTTGTTGTTAATTTAACCCAAATTTTGCAGTAGAATTATCCTGTAAGACTTAAAGGCAGTTTTGTATTTTCAATAAATGAAAAAAGACTGTCATACCATTGCCGTCGTTTTAGCGGAACAGACATTTTAAGTACATTGCTTTGTACCCAGGAACCAACTGCAAAGCAGTTGAATCTTAATGTGGCGAGCGTAGGACTGGGCTGCTTTTGAAGCGTTACCTGGCGGAATAAACTCATCAAATTATAAGCTACCATTACAAAGCGCATGGCTGTTTCTGTGGCACAAAAATCATCCATACAAAATCCCTGAACCCCAAAATCTTCTTTTAGCTCTTTTATCCTGTTTTCTGCATCGCCTCTACGTTTATACTGTTCCCAAATTTCGATGGCAGGCAATGTTTGATTGCAAACAAAAGCATGATAACGGGTTTTAAATACTTTATCTCTATCTAT
>JANPNY010000057.1:0-2336 GCA_031427745.1 Chitinophagaceae bacterium
AAAACAATGCGATACAATCCTCGATATTGCCAGCTCTACCTGTACGCCACGCTTGCTGCCCAACAGTTCGTGCCATTCATCTACGGCAATTATTTTAAGTGTTTTAAAATTGTCGGTATAATTTTTTTGTGCCAGCATTAAATGCAGGCTCTCCGGCGTTATGATATAAACTTCCGGCATCAGACGCTTGTGCTTTGCCCGGTCGGCTTGCGTAGTATCGCCATTTCTGATACCCACTTTCCATTGCAATCCTACTTCCTCAATAACTTCTTCCATTGCCCTGCCAATATCTTTTGCAAGTGCCCTCAACGGTGTTATCCAAATTAATTGCAGCCCTTTTTTTTTCTGTGTAGTATAATTTTCGGGGTGCTGATTGATGAAATTTATAACCGCCCCTATAAAGACAGAAAAAGTTTTGCCGCAGCCGGTTGGTGCATTAATAAGACCGCTTTTGCCCAGCGAAATATGTTGCCATGCCTGCTGCTGAAACAGAAATGGTTGATGACCCTTGCCTGCAAGCCATTCATGAATGATATGATAACCTTTGGTGGAAGTAAGTTTCAATGAAAATATTTTGTCAGTATCCTTTGCAATTATTGTATAAATAAATGCTGCATGGTGAGGTGCAAAATTAGTAAGTATTGATAGTGAAACTCACTATTTATTAGGCCAGTGGGGGTAATCTGCTGAACTAATTAATTGCCCGGCAATATTTGCCTAATGCACTTTAAAAATAAAGTATTCAATGATATCTCTCATACTTCTTTTTGACAATGATCAATTTCTATTGACCAGTAGATGGTGAAATTTGTATAGTGAATTTTACCCTGATTACACGCAGGTTAAAAGAAACTATTTTAAATTATTTGTTGAATTTCTAAACCAGTTAAAACAAGATATATGCCAACCACCCAACCTAATAATTCATCTACAGAACATGCTGAATGGCTTAGTGAACTTAGTTTTCATAAAGATGAATTAGCCTTTTTTAAAAAACAACTCACAGAAGTTGCCGGAAAAAATACAGCAGTAGAAATAATGAAACAGGTGGAACATTTTGAAAACCAGTTTTTAGTAAGAACAGAAAATATTAATATCCTCCACCATGAAATCAACGAACATTTGGGTAAAATTGCACACGGATTACAAGAAAAAACCAACCAGTTGTTACGGGAAGAAGCCAGCCACCATAACCTATTAAAAGAAAGCTACCATACGGAAAGCAAATTATTTGCTGATTTAAAAGTGGAGTTCAACAAATTTTTAAGTAGAGTGCTTTAAGTGAACTGATAGTACCACAATAGGGCCGATGACAAAAATCATATTTTGTTTTGACATTCATCACCTTCAGGCTGTTTTATTATAATGATTTTTGCTAAGTAAATAAAGAACTACAAAATCTCCTTTCAAGAATAAACTACTGAAACTTAAATAAAGAATGGAAACAGATACACACAACAATATAAATACTGATATTGAATTGCTGTCTTCACAGGACACTTTAAGGGAGAAGTTGAAGGAAATAGAAAAAAATATGGAGAGTTGAAACATAATTTCATGCATTTTTTATCTGCAATTTTTTAAAAAATTAACCAGTTATCTAAACAAAAACAACAAAGGAAGTACAACCAGGATTATTGCTAGCCATAGGCATTTGCGCCTGCGGTGTTTTAAAAGTTGGTGAATACTGCAGGCCATTTTGCCGTTTTTTTTGATGATTTTTTGTACTCCGTTACGGGAATTTATTCCTGTAATAAATAAGCCTGATTGTTTTTTTTCATTTTACAGCCACTACACTTTTTGTGGTGGCTGATTTTTAAAAAATAAAATTCAAGAAATTACTACTTCTTCTACCATACCGATAGCCTGCTACCACTGTGGCGAAGCCTGTGATGAAATAATTACAGCCGACGAAAAAAACTTTTGTTGCCAGGGGTGCAAACAGGTTTACCTGATGCTGAGCGAAAACAATTTGTGCAGCTATTACAATTTTGATAAAAATCCGGGTATTAAAGTAAAGGGTAAATTTTTATCCGAAAAATTTGCTTATCTCGATGACGAAACTGTAATAAAAAAGCTGGTACAATACAGCAGCGATACCCAAACAAACGTTGTTTTCAACTTGCCCCAAATGCATTGTTCTTCCTGTATTTTTCTGCTGGAAAACCTGCACAGGATTGAACCTGCCATTATAAAATCGCAAACAAATTTTCAGCGTAAAGAAGTGCTGGTAATTTATAATCCACAACTAATCTCATTACGGAAAGTGGTGGAGTTACTGTCATTTATTGGCTACGAGCCTCCCATTAGTTTACGGGATACCAACAAAAAAAAAA
>JANPNY010000058.1:0-12689 GCA_031427745.1 Chitinophagaceae bacterium
CACTAATTATCGGCTATGCATATCGTAGATTTAGCTTTCAAAAATTTTTACAACCCGAGCAAATTAGCAAACGTACAAGCAAAAATGAGGCTGATATTGTTGCACCGGTACTTATAAAAAATGTTCATCAGGATTTTGGTAAAGGCCATACACAAAAAGTATGGTGGAACCTTACAAAACTGGAATTCCTCAACATAATAAAAGACAATTACTTCAGGGCTATTTTAGGTGGCGGTGTTATTTTCCTGTTGATTGATTTTTGGATTGGTCAAACGCTTTACAGCGTGGGAAATAAGCCACTCACCGTATTTTTAATGGAATTTAAAAACTACAATTACTCTCTTTTTATTTTTATCATTTTACTTTTCTACACCGGCGAGGCGGTTCACCGGGAGCGAACCACCCGGTTTAATATTTTGAATGATGCCATGCCGGTTTCAAATTTAATTTTCTACCTCAGTAAATTAACAGGTCTTTTTTTGGTGGCATTTGTGTTGTGTAATGTACCCATTATAATGGGTGTGATAGTTCAAACACTCAAGGGGTTTACTAACTATAATTTGAGTATTTATTTTACTGAAATGTACCTGCTGTCTTACCCATCCTACATGCAGATGGTACTGTTGTGTTTCGCTGTACACATCCTTATGAATAATAAGTTTGGTGGTCATGGTATGGCCATGCTGATATGGATCACCATGTTCCTGTTAAGGTCCTTTGCACGGATGGATTATAATTTGTTCTTTTATTTTTATACGCCGGGTTACACCTGGAGCGATATGAATGGAATTGGACATTTTTTGGCGCCGCAAAACTGGTTTAATTTTTATTGGCTTATGCTTGGGGCTTTGTTGGTAAGTATTGCCTATCTGTTTTACCAACGGGGTGTTACCGGTGGTTTTAAAGAAAGATGGCGGGTGGCTATGCAACGTTTTAATGGCTGGCAACGGGCATTAACCACCCTGTTTTTTTTGGGATGGATAGGCAGCGGTGCTTATATATATTACAACGTAAGCTATCTCAATAATTATTACACAGCCGCTGAAACCCGAAACAGAACAGCGTTGTATGAGAAAACATTAAAGAAATATGAAAATATAGCACAACCAAAAGTAACTACTGTGTTGATGAAGGCAGATATTTTTCCTGGTGAAAGAAGGGTAGCTATTTATGCAAAACTTTTTATAAAAAATAAATCCGGCGAACCCATTAATGCACTCCACTTGTTGGCTGAACAAAATGTTGATTATAGTATTTTGTATAATGGAGCGCCTGTAAGCTATACCAGTCCGTTAGCTTATCCGTACTCCCTGTTTACCTGGTTTAAAAAAGGAAAAGACACACTCAACTATCGTATCTATAAATTGCCTGCCACCTTACAACCCGGTGATACAGCCTTGCTGGAAGTTAACTCAGCCATTGCCAATCATGGGTTTTTAAACAGTGGCTACAGCAGGGAGATTTTATACAATGGCACTTTTTACAGCGGTGGACTTCCGGCTTTTGGTTATGATCCGCAAAGAGAACTGGAAAGCGACGAATACCGGAAGAAGAATGGATTGCAACCGAAGAATGATGAGTTTCCTCAGCAAAACGATCCTAAAGGAATTAACCGGATGTTGTTTAATGATGATGGGGATCTGATACATTTTGAGGCGGTAGTTAGTACCACGCCGGATCAGATTGCGGTAGCACCGGGATACCTTCAAAAAACATGGGAGGAAAAGGGCCGAAAGTATTTTTCTTATGTGCAGGATACACCGATCGATTTGTTTTTTAGCATTGTATCGGCAAAATACCAGGTACTGAAAGATGCTGTTACCATCAGCGATGGAAGAAAGATTAACATTGAAATTTTTTACGATAAGCAACACCCGTTTAATTTAGATCGTTTTAACGCAGCGTACAAAGATGGTCTTGAATATTTTTCAAAAGCGTACGGTCCATTCCAGTTCCGGCAAATGCGTTTGCTGGAATTTCCTCGCTACGCCGGATTTGCTCAGAGCTTTCCAAATACCGTTCCGTTTTCTGAAAGTTTTGGTTGGGTGGCAGATTTTAAAAGTCCGGACGATTTTGACTACATCTATTTTGTAACTGCACATGAGTTGGCGCACCAATGGTGGGGCCACCAGGTAACGCCCAATTACACCAGAGGCTCCAATTTAATATCGGAAGCACTGGCAGAATATACCGCCTTGCTGCTTACAGAAAGAAAGTATGGAAAGGATAATATGAAAAGATTTTTAAAAGATGAACTAGACGCATATTTAAACGGCAGGGCAAACGAAGCAAAAAAAGAAAATGTATTTATCAATTGCAATCGTCCTTACCAGTGGTACAATAAAGGAAGCCTTGTATTGTATGGCCTCAGGGATTTAATTGGTGATAGTACCCTCAATAAAGCCTTGCATGAGTTTAGGGATAGTTTTGCATTAAAAGAAAGCGGCCCGTTTGCAGGAAGCAATGATTTGTATTCATTCCTTAAAAAACATACACCAGATTCGTTGCACTATTATTTAACGGATACCTGGGAAAAGATTACCCTGTATGAAAATAAAATGATTAAATCAACCGCTAAACCAGCTGGTAAGGATGCATATGATGTAACACTGGATTTTAGTTCAAAAAAATTATATGCCGATAGCAGCGGAAAAGAATCTGTAGCGCCTATGAACGACTATATTGACATAGCAGTTTTTGGAGAAGAGACGAAGGATAAGAATGGTAGAAAAATGATTAATCCGCTTTACATTCAGAAGTATAAACTAACAGCAGGACAAAGAAAAATCACATTGCATGTAAAAGGTAAACCACTTAAAGCTGGTATTGATCCTTACAATAAATTAATCGATCGCATACCGGATGATAATATGAGCGATGTTGATATTGAGTAGAAGTTTGCTGAAGTGTTTTGCTGCTGAAGCCAAAAGTTTCAGCAGCCTAACCCAAGCTGCAATTAAATATGGTGAGGAGTATTTACTAAAAATTGTTAGCTGAAATTTTATGGAGACCCTCAACCCAGATATACAAGACAAAATAAATAATTCCGCAATAATTGTTAGAAAATACAATTTAGGGGATGAAAATTATTTTTTTAGTCAATTCAAAACGGTGGACAGTTCATCGTTAAAATCAGCATGGACAATTGCACAAAAGGAAATACAGAATAGAGAAATCATTAAGGAGGGTAGTAATTTAAGTTCCGACGATTTCCAGAAAGCCGCTAGAATAGCATCAACCTTTGACAATAACGAGAAGGCACTTTTCCATTATTTGAACAGTAAGTTTGACGTAACAAAACTTGAATTAACAGATGAAAATGTAGAAAGACGGGTAAGGAAATTAATAGCAGATAGCTATTTATTAATAGTTTCAAAAGAAGTTTCCGAATTTATCATTAAGAAACAAAATTCTTTTAAATCCAAAGTCAAAACATTCTTTAATAATTATAAAGTTGCAATTATTGTGTATTTAATTTTTGGGACTTTAATGCTCTCACCGAAAATAATTGACAAACTTACACCTGTAGATGTGCTGACAGAAAAAATTCATAACAGATCGAAATATAAATTTAGAATCGGAGCCACATGCAATGACGGAACACATAGCACAGCAACAGGAAGTGGAGCTTGTTCTCATCATGGTGGTGTGGATGAATGGCTAACCAAAATAGGCTATAGAAAAACACTTGAAGAATGTAGAAAAGTGGCGGAAGAAATCTCATGGCGAGACTAAAAACTACAGTTAACAGGCGGTTACTTGCAATTTAAAAATAACAATCTCAAATTGAAAAATTGTATTTGGTGTAGAAAAGATGAGCTTACAACTACATTTAAGAAACTAGCTCATACAATTCCACAATCTTTAGGTGGACAATACATTTGTTTAAATGTGTGTGATTCTTGTAATGAGATGTTTGGAAACCATTTTGAAGGACTACCTTCTGTCGAAACAATACTCAAAGAGACATTCAATATTTCAAGAGTTAAATTTCTTGATACTGAACAAAATATTGGCAAAAACAAACCTCTACCAAAATTTTCGTCAATATATTTTGATGTGGACTTAAAGAAACACAAGATATCTCTAAAAATAGCATACAGGTTTAAAGTCGGTTTCCAAGAGAAAATATGTAGACAACTTAAAAAAGGATTGTACAAAGTTTTCTTGGAAGAAACTGAAAGACAAAAAGGGAATGCACATTCGCCAGAATTTGACTTTATGAGAGAATTTGCAAGATATAATATGGGAGAGTATCCAGTATTCTATTTTAGGCGTGTTAGTAAATGGATTGGAATGCCCAAAATAGCGGCGGTCCGTCCTGAAATTTATTTAGACAACGGTTTTCAAATGTTTTATCTCGTACAGGAACCAAGTTTTTTTGAATTTGAGTTTTTAGGACATGTTTTTGGTATTGCAACTTCAAGGTATTGGTATCTAGTTTTTGACAATTATATTAAAAAAAGTATGGAAGTAAAAAAAGGGCATTTTGAAACTTGGCATGACATTACTCAGTTTAATGAAATAGACCTAACCTTGAGTACATTAAGTGAATGAATTGAAAAAGCTACAGCTAACAACAGTATTGCTGGCAAGTGAGGCAGGACGTTGTTATCTTCGGCTGTAGTTCGCTATCAGCAGCGGTTTCGGCGGACTGAATTCTGTTGGGCAGTTAGTTTTTATCTTGTAATTTTTAATCTTTATTGAGCAGCAGTTCCGGGCAGGACATTCAATTAATTTCACACCTGCAGCAATTCCTGATCGATAACTGAAGTTGCAAAGCAATATTCAAAAGGAGATGATTAGCAAGCAATACCAGGCTATTAAGAACCAAGATTAACCCATACAGCCGATAGAAAACCGACCGATAATATTGCAATTGCGATGAGTACATTTCTTAATCTGTTTTCTTTAGCGCCAAAAAGCAATTCCATGTTATAATAGTTTATTTGGATATTAATAAGTGATGTAACGTATAAGCCCGTAAATTATTTTACTATTAACCAAAAAGGGCTATAATTAAGGCTGGTAATGGTTTTTAGTCTGTTGATATTTTGTCAGAAGGATATCGTTTACTCTTTTTTAAACGGTAGGTTTAATTTAAGCAGGGAGAATTAATTGAAACAATTTTTTACCAAATAAATTAATACTTTTATTTGTTTCAAAAGAAGCATGCGTTTCGTAGAGTCCAAACATGCCAATAAAGTCAAAACAAAGTACGATGATTGAATTGATAAATGCAGCAGCAGAACAATATGCCGAAAGCTTTACAACAGATGAGGATGAGTTATTGCAAACTATTAACGATTACACCCAAAAAAATCACCCGCAGGCCCACATGCTCAGCGGCAAAGTACAAGGACAATTTCTTGCTGTTATCAGCCAGCTATTACAGCCAGCCAGAATTTTAGAAGTAGGTACATTTACAGGTTACAGCGCTTTGTGTTTAGCTAAAGGATTGCAAACCGGGGGGAAATTATTTACTATTGAATTAAGAAAGCAGGATGCAGCCATTGCCCAATCTTTTTTTAACAAATCTTTGCAAGCCGGTAAAATATTTCAATTAACAGGTAATGCCATGGAAATTATCCCAACATTGCAGGAAATTTGGGATATCGTTTTTATCGATGCAGATAAAACTGGGTATATTGATTATTACGAATTAATTTTACCAAGTGTAAAAACGAACGGAGTAATCATTGCCGACAATGTGTTGTTTCATGGACAGGTATTACAGCAACCCATCAGTGGTAAAAATGCTGTTGCAGTTCATACATTTAATGAGCATGTTAAAGCAGATAACCGGGTAGAAAATGTAATGCTTACAATGAGAGACGGTATTAGTGTTATTAGGAAAAAATGATATCATTTTACTTTTTACAAAGTAGCTATAAATCTAATTTACAATAAACTATGTTTAAAAAACTATCTCCACTTTTGGTGTTGTTAATACTGCTGGTTACCAATTTATCAGCACAGCAATTAACCCCCCAACAATACATTGCGCAATACAAAGATGTTGCCATCAGGGAAATGAAGCGAATGGGGGTGCCTGCTTCCATTACATTGGCACAAGGCCTGCTGGAAACAGAAAGCGGTAACAGCAGCCTGGTAAAAAAATCAAACAATCATTTTGGTATAAAATGTAAAAGCAACTGGACGGGTCCTGGTGTAACGCATGATGACGATGCTATTGGTGAATGTTTCAGATCTTATAAAGATGCAGAGGAATCTTTTCGTGATCACAGTAATTTTTTAAGGGGTAGTGAGCGTTACAGTGGTTTGTTCACCCTTAATCCTGCAGATTATAAAGGCTGGGCAAAAGGTTTAAAAAAAGCCGGCTATGCTACCAACCCTAAATATCCTGACATCTTGATAAAGAATATTGAACAATACAATTTGCAGCAATATTCTTTAGTGGCTGTTGATGAAATGCCCATATTTGAACTCAACAAAAATGAAGATGACAAAGAAAATGCTGATGGTACAATCGTTGCAGAAACAGGAACAAATAATAAACTAAACAGCATCAGGGAGTTTACAGGTTCTATCACAGCAATTAACGGCAGCAAATGTTTGTTAGCCGCTAAAGGCACCTCGTTATTGGCAATAGCTACACAAAATGATATACCATTAAGCAAATTATTATCCTACAACGATTTAACAACAGATGGGTTAATAGCGAAGGATCAACTGATTTATCTTGAAAAAAAACAAGAGAAAGGGGCTATGGAATATTACAACATACAGCAGGGAGAAACATTGTATGATGTGGCTCAAAGGCAGGGAATTCAATTGCAAAGTTTGTTGGCTTATAATAACCTGAGGGAAGATGCAGAACTGCAGCATGGAACACAATTGAACCTGCAGCAAAACAAAGCCTCAATAGCTGCAAACGTTGTTAAAGAAGCAACTGAAACACCGATTAAAACACACCTGGTGCAACCCAAAGAAGGATTGTATACCATTTCAAAAAAGTATAAAGTAACAGTTACCCAATTAAAAGAATGGAACCATCTTACTGGTAATAATTTAAGTATTGGTCAGCAATTAATTGTTGCCAGGTAGAAAAATAAAGCGTTGCCTAAAAATTATAAATAACCATGTCAATTATTAAAGTAAACGGTAAAGAGTTTAAGCCTTACATTCCTGCAATGGAAATCAATATCCGTATTAAAGAACTGGCAGCACAAATCAATACGGATTATAAGGATAAGCGCCCCATTTTTATCGCCATTCTCAATGGGTCTTTTATGTTTGCATCAGATCTTTTTAAAGAAATTACCATTGAAGCAGAAATCTGTTTTATAAAACTGGCCTCTTACAAAGGCACCCGCAGTACGGGTAATGTAATTACCTCAATCGGGTTAGATGAACCGCTTAAAGATCGCCATGTAATTATTATTGAAGACATAGTCGACACGGGCAATACACTCAACAAATTTTTGCCACAATTGGTAAACCAGCAGCCAGCCTCATTAAAAATTTCTGCCTTGCTGCATAAGCCGGAAGCGCTGGAACATCCGATAGTAATAGATTATTTAGGCTTTAGTGTTCCCAATATTTTTTTATTGGGATTTGGGTTAGATTATGATGGCCTTGGTCGTAACATACCTGAAATATACCAGTTAATTGGTGGCGAGGTATAATAGAATAGGTTTACAAATCGTTGATTGCCCGATAAAAAATCTTAATTGTTGCTTATTGAAAAACTGCATATCCATATTAATTTTTAGCTGCATTGTACTTAATTGCAATGCCCAATATTATCTTCGGGGGCAAATAAAAGATGAAAAAAAAGAGAATTTACAAAATGTGAAGATTGTATTGCACTCGGATAAAATGTTATACTATTCCGGTAACTCCGGTGGTTTTGGTATTTCCAGTACAAAGGCGAAGGATTCCATCACCCTGGATTTGGATGGATTTGAATCTAAGACGATTGCTATTGAGGCCAATAATTTTATAGAAGTTGTTTTAAAACCACTTTCTTCAAACTCCAGTAAACACAGGCCTAAGCTTATTTCCATCACTAAAGATCAAAATCAATATTTTAAATATACCTGGAATGTAGGCGACGAATCCTATTTTTTGTTGGTTGAAAATGAACTTGTAAATGCAAGGGAATTCCCCAATACTGGTTTCTCCCTTAATGTAAACAAGGCGAGCTATAGCAACGTTCGACGGTTTTTAGCTATGAAAAGTACTGTGCCGCCGGATGCTGTAAGAATAGAGGAGTTATTGAATTATTTTAGTCTAAACTACAAGGAACCTGAAAAAGGGGCGTATTTTAACATCGAATCTCAATTAGCTGCCTGCCCATGGAATACAAATAAGCAACTCCTGTTTTTAAACATCAATGCCAGCAAAATTGATATGCAAAATGTGCCGCCCAGCAACCTGGTTTTTTTGATAGATGTATCGGGTAGCATGGATTTACCCAATAGGTTGCCATTACTTAAAGCTTCTTTTCAAATGCTGGTTAAAAATTTGAGAGCGATAGATACAGTTACCATTGTGACGTATGGCGGGTCGGTGGCTGTGTGGCTACAGCCTACGAGCGGTGCTGAAAAGGAAAAAATCATTAAGTCAATAGAAGAGCTTACCGCTAGTGGCGACACACCTGGCGAATCCGGCATCAGGTTGGCTTATAAGATGGCTCAACAAAGTTTTATAAAAAAAGGCAACAACAGGGTTATTTTAGCAACCGATGGCGACTTTAATGTAGGTGAAACTTCTGAAAAAGCTTTGGAAGAGTTAATTACGTTTGAAAGGCGGTCAGGGGTTTACCTAACCTGTTTGGGTGTGGGTATGGGAAATTTTAAAGATTCAAAACTGGAAACGCTGGCTAAACGTGGCAATGGTAATTATGCTTACCTGGATAATATCAACGAGGCAGAAAAAGTATTGGTGAAAGAAGTAACACAAACTTTTTTTACCATCGCAGAAGATGTTTTCTTAAATGTTTCTTTCAATCCGGATTTGGTAAAAGACTACCGGTTAATTGGATTTGATAATAAAAAAGATGCAATAGCAGATAGTACCGGCGATTTAGATGGAGGCGAAGTTGGAAGTGGCAATGGTGTGTTAGCTATTTTTGAGCTTACACCACTTACGGGTAATGATAGCCTGACTGTGGGAGCAATGGCTAATCAGCACTTAGCTGATGTTGCATTAAGATATACACCCATCGACGATAAGGTAGAAAAGAAAATTTATTACCAGTGCCTAGCCAGCAGTGCTGAATTCAGCAGCATCAATAAAGAGTTACAATTAGGTGCTGCCATAGCATTATTTGGATTAAAATTACGGGAATCTAAATACCTTACCAAAGTGGCCGATTGGCCACTGCTGGAGCGCTTAGCAACCAATGCGTGCAATCAAAACGACTACCTGCAAAAGCAGTTTGTAAAAATGGTGGCTGATGCTAAAAAAATTTATAGAAAATCCAAATCTAAAAGAAAGTATAAAGAAGAGGCTGATTAACTAAACATCTCTCTTACTTTATCAAAGAATGATTTATCTCCTTTTTCGGGTTTTGGCTGAAAATTATTACTGGCCTGCATTTTCTCCAGCATATCTTTTTCTTCTCCAGTTACATGTTGTGGTGTCCATACATTTACATGTATCAGTTGATCGCCTTTTTCATAGCTATTTACAGAAGGGAACCCTTTACCTTTTAACCTGAATATTTTGCCACTCTGGGTGCCTGGTGGAATTTTTATTTTGGCCTTTCCATCAATAGTAGGTACTTCTATCTGAGTACCAAAAACTGCTTCCGGAAATGAAATATGTAAATCGAAAGCAACATTTAGTCCATCCCGATGGAGTTGCTCATGCGCTTCCTCTTCAATTAAAACGATTAAATCGCCATTACTTCCTCCACGTTCCCCTGCATTACCCTTGCCGTTAAGGCTTAGTTGCATACCTTCCTGCACGCCTGCCGGAATATCTATCGTCACCGTTTCTTCTCCATAAACCCGGCCTTCGCCTTTACAAGCGGTACATTTATTGGTAATGGTAGAACCTTCGCCATTGCAGGTAGGGCAGGTAGTTACAGTCTGCATCTGGCCTAAAAAAGTATTCTGAACTCTTTTTACCTGTCCGCTGCCACCACAGGTTCCGCAGGTTTGCGAACTGTTTTTATCTTTTGCACCGCTGCCGGTACAAGTAGTGCACAGCACGTATTTTTTTACCTTTACAGTTTTGCTGGCACCTTTGGCCATCTCCTCATAATTCAATTTTATTTTTATGCGGAGATTGCTTCCTCTAACGCCACGGGTTCGGGTGCCGGATGAACGCCTGCCACCGCCACCACCACCAAAGAAACTTCCAAAGGGACTCTCATCACCGAAAATATCTCCAAACTGGCTAAAGATATCATCCGTATTCATGCCACCACTAAATCCACCGCCATGGCCGCGGCCGCCACTAAATGCCTGGTGACCAAAACGGTCGTATTGTGCTCTTTTATCAGTATCGCTTAACACTTCGTAAGCTTCGGCCGCTTCTTTAAATTTTTCTTCAGCGGCTTTATCACCATGGTTTCTATCCGGGTGAAATTGCATGGCTACCTTGCGGTAGGCTTTTTTAATTTCATCTGCCGATGCAGATTTTGATACACCAAGTATTTCGTAATAGTCTTTCTTCATGCCCTGTTCCGCTTACCAGCGGAGAAATTTTTAACCTTAAAATTAAGGCTGATTATAAAAAAAAGCTGTTCGCATTTAATAGTCCGTTGCCCTTGTAAAATCCCGAGGCTATGCAAGGGTATTATTTACCCACCACCACTTTTGCAAAGCGAATAATTTTATCGTTGAGATAATAACCTTTCTGCACTTCATCCAGAATTTTATCTTTCATATCTTCATTAGGTGCAGGTATTTCTGTAATGGCCTCATGTTTCTCAACATCAAAACTTGTATTGATGCTTTCCATAGCTTTCAATCCTTTTGATTGCATAACGGTTCTTAATTTGCCAAAAACCAGTTGTACGCCTTGTTTTATCTGCTCAATATCGTTGCTGGTTTGTAGCTGCTTTTCAGCCCTGTCGCAATCATCAAGTACATCCAGCATAGAAGTAATTACCTCCCTGCCTGCAGTCTGTATCAATTCAATTCTTTCCTTGGCACTCCTTCTTTTATAATTATCAAATTCTGCAAATAAACGGATATATTTATCCTTCTGCTCCGTCAATTCTTCCTGCAGTTTTTCTGTAAGTTTCTTCTCATCCGGATTATCTACATCGGCAGTACCAGAAATGTCAGCATCAGCGTTTATATCATTTTCTTCAAAATTATTATTGGCAGTTACCGTTTCTTCCTCGCTGTTGAATGTGTTTTTCTGTTCCATAGATTTTATATTATGAGTGATTGATTTTTTATTTTGGTTGGCAAAGGTACAATTGTCAAACAGTTTGCCAAGCGCTCATTTGCAGTCAAATTGTCAACTTTAACGGCTGTGCCAGCCTTTTTTAGTTAGATGCTTGCTAAAAACTACCTTTGCGGCATGAAAAGTATTGTGCTAAAAAAGAATATCAGCCGTAGGGTAGAAAACGGTCATCCGTGGGTTTTTGCCAATGAAATAAATATGGGGATGGCGTTGGATACAGCCGCAAAGCCCGGCGAAATTGTTGATGTTTATACTTATGATAAAAAATTTATCGGTAGAGGATATGCAAATCCACAGTCGCAAATAATGGTTCGGCTGCTTACAAGGGATAAGTCAGAGACGATTAATGACCAGTTTTTTTTTAACAGAATAGCAGCAGCATGGGCTTACCGACAAAAGATTGGTTATACGGAGAACTGTCGGCTGGTATTTGGCGAGGCAGATGGCTTGCCCCAACTGATAATTGATAAATTCAACGATTATTTTGTTTTGCAAACACTGGCTTTGGGAATTGATATCTGGAAACCGGCTATTGTAAGGGCCCTTGAACAAATTTTTAACCCAAAAGGTATATATGAACGCAACGATGTTCCGGTAAGAGAACTGGAAGGCATGCAGCAACAAAAAGGTTTTTTATCGGCTGAGTTTGATACCAATATTGTAATTATTGAAAATGGCGTTAAGTTCAATGTGGATATTGCGAATGGCCAGAAAACAGGTTTTTTTCTGGACCAACAAGATAACCGGAAGGCCATACAGCATATTGTAAAAGATGCAGAGGTATTGGGTGCTTTTTGCTACACCGGTTCGTTTGAAATATGTGCTGCACATTATGGAGCCAAAAAAGTGCTAGGGCTTGATATTTCTCAAAGTGCGGTTGATATGTGTACTAAAAATGCAGCATTAAATGGGCTGGAAGATTGCTGTGAATTTATTTGTGTGAATGCCTTTGATGTATTAAAAAACTGGACAAAAGAAAACCGGCAGTGGGATGTGGTGATGCTTGATCCGCCATCTTTTACCAAGAGCCGCAGCAGCATTGATAAAGCAATTGCCGGTTATAAAGAGATTAACTTACGTGGGATAAAATTGGTGAAGCCGGGTGGGTTTTTAGTAACCTCCAGCTGCACTAACTTAGTGCAGCCGGAATTATTTTTAGATACAATTTATGCAGCCGCAAAAGATGCCAGGCGAAAACTGCGGCAGGTTGTTTTTAATGCACAGTCTGCAGACCACCCAATTATAAGAGGTCAGGAGTACACTCACTATTTAAAATTTTTAATTGTACAGGTATTTTA
>JANPNY010000059.1:0-15101 GCA_031427745.1 Chitinophagaceae bacterium
CGCCGCATGACTCAACACAACACGGAGGGTTCTGACATGGCGAAATCAATATGGGTGGGCGCGCTGCCGGTGGTACTCGCGGGCGTGATGATCAGCGGTGCGGCCTGGGCGCAGGCCGGTCTGGTCAAGATTGATGGTTCCAGCACGGTGTATCCGGTGAGTAAAGCACATTAAAGTTGATGATTGATGGTAAAATACCCAGCCTATCTTTGCGTTATCAATCTGGAAAAAATCCGTCAGCAACAAAAGATTGTATCACTAATAAAAGTGGAATCAAAAAAATAGCAAACTGTTATTACCACTTTTAAAATACGCCGCTGAGCGTTTGTACGAAGCCTGCCTTTAACGTTTGCATTTTTTATCATCATCGCCATATGAGGAATAAAAAAAATTAACTGTAAAACAGTTGATAGAAACAAAGTATTGTATAACCATTTAAATAAAAAAAAAACACAATGACAACAATTAAAAAAACAGCTTTAGCACTTTCAGTGATCGTGTTATTTGCAAGCAAAAGTTTTGCTACTTCAACAACAGACACTGCAACAGCAGTAAACTATGTAACCGTAGCAGAAAAACCACTTGATGTAAAGTATCTTGGAGAAGAAGGTGATTACTTACTTTTTGAGGTAGCAATCAAATCGGTTGATCGCAAAACGTCAACCTTTGTGCTAACCGACAAAAACGAAGGAGAAATTTATTCTGCTAAATTCACCAAGAATAAAGTGCAGACCATCAAAATTGAAAAAACGGGAAACCAGGAATTAGATTTTACATTGACTGTAGGAAACGAAAAGTTTTCAAAATCATTCAATGTGCAGCCTACAATTGTATTAACTACAATCGTATCAAACAAATAATTGACTCAGCTAGCTTAACTGTTAAAAGCTAATGAGTTGATGTCAATTATCATCCAGCTGACAACACCCCATCCTGCATACGTATTGATCCCAAAAAAAAAGTTGATCAATACGTTCAGGGTGGGATTTTTGATTTTACAATACTCCCTGCAATAAATATTAACTCAGTAATTGTTGCTGAAGTTTAGCATACACCTAAATCTAAAACAACACATCCTAATATTAAATGCGACCTACCTAAGATGTGTACAAACATCTTTGTAAATACTTAAATTGAAAACGGTAAATGAAAATTATCTTTTTTAGGTAAATAGATAACCATAAAAATGAGGGGGTGTATATCCATTCCTGGTAGCATATAATTGAAGACTATAAAATATGCAGCCGCAGATTAGCTTACGGGTAAACCACTTGTAAATAAAAAGACGATTAAAATATAGGAGCAGAATTTTGATCCATTACAATCTGGTGTACTGATAAATTGTATTCAGATAATACCTGCTGCAGCCGCTGGTGATTTATTACAGCTTCCTCAGCAAGAATTTGTGCTGCAATTTCTGCTTTATCGTCGTTGGTTAACATACTGATGGAGTTGTTATCCCTAAAGAAAGCCATAAATTGATCCCTTGTTGTTAAGCTTTGCGGTTGCTGGTTCATGTGTAATATGTTTTTATTTTGGCAAAAAGAATATATACACAACGAACATTTGTTTTAAAAATTGCATACGTTGGTCAATTATACCAAAGGCAGAAAGTTTTTCCATGCTACCCTATAAAAAACAGGCAACTTTTATGCAGCCACTGCAATGTATTTTACCAAACACCTTTTAGCAACCGGCAAAAGCGTTTCTTCTATCGGAAAATACATGGAGGTTTCCATAGCATAAACAGCTGGATTGGGCAAGTCGGTTTTTACCCTTATAAGGTCTGCTTTTATTTGTTCGTAAGTAGAGTAAATGCTTTTGTACCACCTGTCAACATAATCAATTTTAATACCCCGGTATTTTTCATCCTGCTTTTCAAAAATGGTAAGGCGGTACTGATAAACCTGTGTGTCTTTTTGCTGGCCATTTACCAAAAAGAAATAACCTTCGCTATTGTCCAACGGCATCAGGCCGATGGGCACTATGTTTATTTTATCCTCCACAAATTCATATATTTCTGTTCCATCTGCAATGGTACTTTTCATTTTGCCGCTGGCGTAACTGATGATGTCTTCCAGTTCTTTCATCAGTTCATTATCTTCAATTACCTGTATATAAAAAAGGGAAAGTTTTTCTAATTGCACACCCGTTAACCGCTTGGGGAAATGATTCTGTAAAAATTTTTTATTATCTCTAAAGGCAATCACATTGTTGTAATGAAATATGATGTCGGCCAGTTGTGGATATAATTTATTCTCCGTAAAGCCTTTATTTATTTCCTGCAAATAGGCCAGCAACGTGTATTTCTTTAATTCAAAATCTATGTATCCTTCTGCAAACCAGGTTTCAGATAATGTTTTCATATACTAAATTGAGTGTGCTATGAAATTAAGAAATTCTATTGTGATGCAAACGTTAAGAACAAAGATTTATTTGATTTGAACTTATTTGGTAGTGCGCCCCAGAAGCCTGGTCACAAAAAAGGCAGATGTCTTTGTTCCAATTAAATGATCACTTTTAAAGTTTACACCTTTTTATAAAGGTGTAAAGTTTATTCGAAATTCTATTGTGATGCACACGTTAAGAAAGAAGATTTATTTGAATTGAACTTATTTGCACACTTCACATTCACAAAAGTTCAACAACTTTTTAGGTTCACTTAATTGGTAAAACTGCAATCGATTGCGATCTGCTTTTTAGCCTACTGCCATCAGGCTCGAAAATTAATTGCTTACTTTTATATTTATTAAATAAATAAAAACAGTTGCTTGCTGTTCATAAAAGTTTTATTTATTAATGAGTAAAAACCAATAAACCAATATTAATGACAGCAGAACACCAACGTCTTGCAGTAAATAATAAAAAAGCAATTCCATTAGAGTTATGGGGGCCATATCTAAGCGAACGTCAATGGGGTACCGTACGTGAAGATTACGGTCCGTATGGCGATGCATGGGGCTATCTTCCATTCAACCAATCGCATTACAGGGCTTATCGCTGGGGCGAAGATGGCATCGCAGGTATATCAGATTATTTTCAAAACCTGTGCTTTTCCATTGCCCTTTGGAATGGCAAAGATAATATATTAAAAGAGCGTCTGTTTGGCGTAGGTAACTACGATGGCAACCATGGTGAAGATGTAAAGGAATTGTACTATTACCAGGATAATATTCCTACGCATTATTATATGGAATACCTGTATAAATATCCGCAAAATGAATTCCCTTATCAGGATCTGTTAAGCACCAACCAGCAAAGAAGTAAAACAGAACCGGAGTATGAAATACTGGATACGAGTATTTTTGATAAGGATGAATATTTTGATGTAGCAGTAACGTACGCAAAGCAAAACCCACAGGATATTTTTATAAAAATTGCCATCACAAACAAAAGCGAAAAAAATGCGCCTATAACTGTATTGCCTACTCTTTGGTTTTACAACCGTTGGGCCTATACAGCAGACGAACCAAAACCTGCCATTACATTTCTTAATAAAACATCCGTAAAAGCAAGTAATGCCCGCCTGGGTAATTATTACTTCTATTTTCAACATCCCACCGATTGCCTGTTTACAGAAAATGAAACCAATATGCACAAAGTAAATGGTAGCATTAATGCTACGCCATTTACAAAAGATGCTATCAACGATGCCATTATTCTTGGGAATAACAAAGCCAAACTGAGAGCAAAGAAAACGGGTACTAAATTCTCGCCTGTATATGAATTGCAGGTGAAAGCAGGCGAAACAAAAACGATTTATTGCCGGCTTACCAATTGCCAGGATGACAAGCCATTTACACCGGGGTTTGAAAAAATATTTGAGGCACGTAAGCGGGAAGCCGATGATTTTTACAATGCGATTATCCCGGCAAATATAAATGCCGATTTAAAAAACATACAACGCAAAGCCCTCGCCGGACTACTATGGAGCAAACAATACTACCATTTTGATGTGGACCGATGGCTTAATAGCGGCGATGGAATTACAGCGCCAAACGACGGAAAAAAATTTGGCCGGAACTGCGACTGGAAACATCTGAAAAACCAGGACGTTATTGTAATGCCCGATAAATGGGAATATCCCTGGTATGCCGCATGGGACCTTGGGTTTCATTGTATAGCCCTTGCTATGGTAGACAGTACTTTTGCCAAACACCAGCTATTGCTTATTATGAGGGAATGGTACATGAAACCAGATGGCCAGCTACCTGCTTACGAGTGGAATTTCAGCGATGTAAATCCGCCGGTACAGGCATGGGCGGCCATGGAAATATACCGCATAGAAAAAGAAACCGTTGGGGAAGGAGATATCATTTTTTTAAAGAGGGTGTTTCAAAAACTCCTCATCAATTTTACCTGGTGGATAAATAGGAAAGATGAAAACGGCAACAATATTTTTGAAGGTGGATTTTTGGGATTGGATAATATTGGCGTATTTAACCGAAGCCAGCATTTTACAGAAGGCATGCACCTGGAACAGGCCGATGGTACCAGCTGGATGGGCATGTATGCACTTAATATGATGGATATGGCGTTGGAAATAGCCAAGCAGGATATTGCTTTTGAAGATACCGCTACCAAATTTTTTGAGCACTTTGTTTTAATTGCAGAAGCGCTCAACAGTCACCAGATGTGGAACGAAGAAGACAAATTTTTTTACGATACGCTTTGTATAAAAGGCGAGGCACCGCTTCCGTTAAAAATTCAAAGTATAGTAGGCCTTACCAGTCTTTTTGCAGTAAGCCATATTAACAAAGAAACGCTTGATAAACTTCCTGATTTTAAAAAACGAAGCAGCTGGTTTAATAATTACCGTAAAAAAAATAACCTCTTTTTACCGAATGAAGAAAAAGGAGATGGTGAGCAGGAGTTGCTTTCGCTGGTAAAAAAAGACAGGCTGATTCATTTGCTCAAAAGGCTGTTGCACGAGGATGAGTTTTTATCGGATGGGGGCATAAGAGCCTTATCCAAATATCACAAAGCCAACCCGTATTCTGTTACGGTTGATGGTGTAATCCATTCCATTCAATACGATCCTGGCGACTCAACCAGCAACCTTTTTGGAGGCAACAGCAACTGGCGTGGCCCGGTGTGGATGCCCATTAATTATTTAATCATCCGCTCCATCCGTAAGTATGGAGAATTTTATGGCGACCGGTTGAAAGTTGAATGCCCGGTAGGCTCCGGCAATATGCTAAACCTGGAGGAAGTAGCGAAGGTGCTTACAGACAGGGTTGTAAGCCTTCTTGAAAAAGATGAAAAAGGTAACCGGAAAGTTTATGGCGATTACAATGATTTTTATAAAAAACCTGGTAACGAAAATTTGGTACTGTTTTATGAATATTTTCATGGCGATACCGGTTGTGGCCTGGGTGCAAGCCACCAAACAGGCTGGACATCGCTGGTGGCAGATTTAATCGGCAACAGGGAAGTAGAAAAACAGGAATGGAAAGAAGGTAGCGGACATGAGATATTTCTTGACAACGATGAAGCAGAACCTATTTTACTACCGTAAATTTTGCCGTCTGTTTTATATTTCGAAATTGTTAATGAATTTTATTAGTCAATCGACCCTTCTTACATTAACCAAACAAATTGGAATGCAAAAAGAAGATTATAAAAACCACCCGATAACTTTGTAAAAAATAACCAACACTGTACTAAGCTTTCTATTTGTTGAAATATGTATGTATTATGAGGCAATACAATTTAGAAACCATCAATAACTGGGATCGATTTTTCCGGGGGAATTTTGTAAACAGCTTGTCGGGCTTTAAATCGGTAAGCTTAATTGGCACCATTAATAATGATGGGTTGCCCAATGTGGCCATCTTTAGTAACATCGTACACATAGGCGCCAACCCGGCACTCATTGGCTATGTAAACAGGCCAAGAGCAGCAGCCCCACACACTATTGACAACATTGAAACCAATGGTCAATATACCATCAATCACATACACCCTGCCATCATTGAAGCTGCACATCAAACAAGCGCTAAATACCCGCTGGAAGAAAATGAGTTTTCTGCCACAGGGCTTACCCCAATTTACAAACCCGGCTGCATAGCCCCTTTTGTGGCAGAAAGCACTATTCAATATTCGATGGAATTGGTGGAAATAATCCCCATTACCCACAACGATACTTTTTTTGTAATTGGTGCTGTGCAGGATGTATTTCTCCATGATGAAAACATTGTACAGCAGGATGGTTTTATCGCAATCGAAAAAGCAGGCAGCATTACATCGCTGGGTGTTGATGCTTATTACAACGTAGAACCCATTGCACGGTATGCATATGCCAAGCCAAATAAAAACCCCGAGCGGATTGGGTGAAAGAAATAGCAATTGAAATCTACCTTATAAAACAAAGCCCCTGCAAAAAATACAAGGGCTTTATTATGCTAAAAAAAATTCTATTGCGCCAGCGATATCCTTACCTGAACCCCAGCCCTGGTATTGGTGATAGGGGCGCTGGAAGATATGTAGGGTATTACCCTTCGCTGATCGAAAAATAACTTGACATTAATTCTGCTGTTGAGGAAATAATCTATGCTGGGTGTAAGGGTAATTTCCTTGCTGCCACTTGTAGGAAGCGTGGCGGCCTGGTCCAGCCGGTTATTGACTGTTACATTATCTCTTATCCTGAAATCAAAACGAAATTTAATTTCATTATCCATTTTACTGCTGCCATCTTTACTTAAAAACTTCGGCAGTTTTAACCCTCCCAATAATTTTAGCCCCTTTTTTCGATATCCTGCACCAATAGAAAATTCTGTAGATCTTGTTTCACTCAACTGGAAATCTATCAAACTTAAACTAAGTGTACGTTGCTTAACAAACTCTACCTTGGCCTCCATTTGGTTGGTGAACATCATATCCAAACCAAACAATGGTGCAAACTGTTCAGTAATGGTAATGTTGGGAACAAGGAAATAAGGAACAAAATTTTGCGATACCGAATCGTAAAAAGACGGATAACCATAGCGACTGATATCCTGGTAAAAAAGTGCAGACGTAAATCCATTCATGCTTAAACTACCCGTATAGCCATGCGACATCGTTACGTTGGTAAATATCTTCTCTAACCCCGGAATCCTGCTAAGGCCGGTATAATCTATCTTCCAGTTGGGCTTGGGAATATATCCGCTAAACGGGTTAGAACTGATGTTTGCATTGCTTTGCTTTATCAACGAAACATTGTTAGGGTCGCCACCTGTGTAGGCAGCAACAAATGCCGGTATCAATACATCATTCGCATACTTATTGTAGCCATATGCGTACGCATTACCGGTAGGCACATTGGAGTAAGGATTGGCCTTACCCAGCCGTTGAGAAATTATCTGACGGTAGTCTTGAAATTTAGTAAACGTAGCAGAAATTTGATTGGGGTCAAACTTACCAAACATGGTTTTAAAAGAGATAAAACTAATATCGAATCCGCCTCCCGAATAAGGACTTAAATGTGCAAACTGGCTACCTGTGCCGCTGGTATCTTTAAATAATTCAGAATAATTTTTATTAAACGATTTGTTTAAATTAATACTGATACTTAAATCCCTCACCGGCTCCAACTGTGCTGTAATGGCAATCCGTTGGCTGAAAGATTGCTGAAAGATGGTATTAAACTCTATGTTTTTTGTAATCAAATTTTGTTTTGCCGCTTTGTTCAGCCATGCTGTATCTGGTTGGTAGCCGGATAAAAAATCAAACCCCGGCTGCATACTGCTCCAGTTTTGCCCTATAAACTTTGTACTGTCGGCATAGCCGGGCAGGCGGGTATTGCCCGTTTCGGATAAAGAAATATTGGCTTGTTTTACACTACTGATCAATTTTCCGAATACCCTTCCCAACGTACCAACATCCGGTAAGGAATTGGGATCCCGTATCTTTTTTATTTTAAGTCTTTTTACTTCTTTTACTTTCACTCCATTCCGTTTTACATAGCGGAACACCGTATCTGTTCTCGTTTCTGCCGCTGCCCTTGTACTGGAATCACGAGGCTGGTCTATTGCCCTGAAAAACTTTAGTTTGTTATACAATTTGGTAAAATCAAATTGCGCAGTTGCTTCTTTTGTTTGGCTGTTTTCAATAATATTTCCAAGCTCAATGGCAAGCCTGCTAGCGCCTATCCAACGATAGGTTGCCTGGTATTTAATATTCATCGTTGTCCAATCCAGTAATGGAAATTTGGAAGTGGGCAAGGTGTAGGAAAGATTGGCTGAATGGTTATACAGTGTATTTCTTCCCCCGTTTATTAATCGTTTCCAAACGGTATCACTTTTCTCTGGCGTATCTAACCTGCCATAAGGCTCATCTACCCTTGAATTATTAGTAGCGGTAAAATCAAAATTTATAGACCTTGTAAAATTCCATCTAAAAATATAATCTCTCTGCAACACTAAATACTTATCGTAGGTTTCCGGTATTTTATATTTATCCGATCCAATACTTCTTGGCCGTACGGCACCAAATTGCCGTTGAATATCGGTACGGAAACTAAGCTGCGAGGGGGAAAGATTGAAGTTGAAATCTTTTACCAAATCGAACCAATGGGTTTTTCGTTTCTTAAAGAACTTAATATTTTTAAATGGCTCAAGGTATTTTGGCTGTGGCGCAAAATTATACCCTAGTCCACCCCGGTGCCTGGTTACTTCATTGTTTTCAATTAAAGGGTTGTGGCTTTTGGTGCTGATGAACGAGTAGCTAACATCGATATTGGATATATCATAAATTTTGGGCTTTCCGGTACCCATTTTATTTTTACGAACATTGGTAAAATTGAGTGTTTTGGTACTTGTAAAATCTACTGCCGCCTGGCTGATTGAATCTTTTCTTGCACTGGTTTTAGCAGCGCCCAGCTTATCTTTCAATTTTATATCCATATCAAACGGATCATATTGGGGTTTGCTGATAGACTCTGAAATACTTGCAAAAACCGGGATAGACATACCGGCACTTTTGGGCAAAAGTTTTCCTAATTCCAGGTTGGTAGCTATGTTATATTGCACCAGGTTATCCCGGAAGCGATCGTTAACTCTTTGCTCCAGGTTACCAAATCCGGTAGTATGGGTAGAAAAAGATGCAGAGATGGTTCCTAAGTCTGCCAGCGTCATTTCAAGCCTTGCCATTGCGGCGTAACCCTTATCCTCATTTATAGAAGTAAGTCTTAATTCGTTCACCCACATCTCGCCACAGGCACTTGGATTTCGGGCATTTTCAACACCAATCAAAATCCCTCTTACTTCGCCAAGATTAGGGTCGCCCATAATTGAATAGGTTTGTCCATTGGACTGTGGCACCCTGTAGGGTTCTGTTACAGATGCGCCGCTGGAGTTACGATCTGCTTTTATTTTTGGAAGCAAAGCAAGATCTACATTTAAACTGTTTAGCACATTCCAGAGTGAATCGTTGTAAGCATCCGAATTGGGATTTAAATTAGTATTTAAAGGCGTTAAAAACAGGGGTATCTTAATTTCATAATAGTTGTTGGCAAAATCGGTACCTATTCTTACCACCGCATTCAAATCTTTGTCACGGATACTGGTGGGTGTTTTTATATAGTTTTCTGCATGAATATACATGGAGAGTTTTCCAAACTGCCTTAAATCCCTGTTGGCAAAAGTTTGTTGTACACCTCTTGAATCACCTTTGCCCAGGTTGCAAAAACGAAGCGACATACTTTGCTCGTTTTGCAGCAGGTTAACACCATTGTTACTTTGTACCTGTTGCCGTTGAATTTCTCTTGGGGTGCGATAGGGCAATGGTGAACGCTTATCGTTTTCTTCAATATTAACGCCATTTACAAAAAAATCTGCGTCTGTTGTAGGCGGCTGATAGTTGCCGCTTTCATCAATTTTGAAAGGGAAACGTCTCCAAATATTCCTGGTAAGTTCGAGCTTACCAAAACGCATTACAACGGTACTGTCAAAATCAGTTAAATACATCCTGAAAAAACGTATCGATTTAAAATCGGGTATATTACCAACCCTCTTATTGTAATTTGCAATAGGTATTCTAAACTGGTACCATGTTTCGGTCCGGCTGGTTCCATCGGGCAGGCTATTGATGGCGACTTCTTTTCTATCAACAATAAAATTATTTCCAATTTGCATTTGCCCGCTGGTATTGGGCTTAATGTTTACGATGTATTGAAAATACTCTTCCGTTTCGTTCATCGTATTATCCCTGTTGATATCTTCTCCATCCGGATACAAAGTTGCTGCGGATGAGTATATAGAAGACCCGTCATTTATCTGTGAGTTGCCCTGCGTGTTATTAAAATCTTTGTAACGTCTTACAATACCATCACTTTCTTTAAATGCCGGATCTCTGTACCAAACATAATTATCCTTGGAAGGATCGGCCTTTGCTTGTTGTAATGCTGCTGGATTTAGTACTGTACTTAAGTTACTGATATAAGGCCCCATTTTTACATTCTCAGAATCATCATTCAAACCATCTAAACCCACATCCTGGTATATCCTGTCTCCGGGGTCGTTGCTGAATGCATTGGTTACCTGTATTGGATTTAAAGGCACTTTACCCCAAACAGAATTATCGATAGGTAATGGAGATTTAGGCGTCGGTAGGCCATTTTCATAAAAACGCTTGCCATCTTTCAAAATATCTTCCGAAATATTACCCAGGTTAAAATATAATTTACCTCCGGTAGATTTGGATGCATTGGGCCTTTGCAAGGTATTTACATAAGGGTCCTGCATCCAGAATTCAATGAATTCTATATTGGCTGTTTCAAAATCTGTTTGATCAATATTGCGCATTAAGCCTCCCCAGCGCTGTTTAGGATTTTTTAATGAGTTATCAGCATTGATGTTTGCCGGCTTGTCTTCAAAATTGTAAGAGCCTTTTTCGGTGGGATAAAAAGCAAGGTCAAAAGTGATCAATTGATTTTGGCCAAAGTCGGTGGTCCGCAGCGGAAATATTTCGCTTTGCCGTACCAGCCTGCTTCTTGGGTCACTTAATTCTATCCTGTTATTGCCTAGCGGATTATTAACTCCCTTAAACTGCTGCAGGGTTGGTTCAATCTGGTACCAGGCTATTTTAGCCCGGTTTTTTCCATAATCCAATGAATTATTCGCCGATGCCTCGGGGAAAAGTTCGGTATTAGTGAAGCCACTGGTAGCACCTTTCGGCGTAGAGGCCTGCGCCCAGCTAATAGCGGGAAAACGCAAATCGATACCGGATTTACTACCTTCAAAATCATCGATATAAACAGTACCCTTGGAGCCATTGCCTATCTGTGGTGCATGCCCCGGACTTAACACAGCTCCTTCTGCATAAAAATTCATGGTAGAAGGTACAGTGGTAGAGTAAAAAGGAAGTTTATCTAAAATTTTGGTAAGACGGGGCATTTCTTTTCTGTAGTTAACATCCAATCCATACATGGCATTCCTGATAGGTTCTTCTCCCAGGTTATTTTTGGTGAAGAAAGGCCTTTCGCCCAATCTCACAATAGTTCCACCGATGGCTAACTGTTCTTTCAGGGTATTTTTGGCCAGGTAATCCAGCCTTAGACCAAGGTAATTTCTTTGCTGAATACCAAAGGCTGCATTGTTTTCAAAATTAACCTGTACCGGTAACCCTGCATTTAAAATTGCCTGGTTGGTAATTTTTATTGTACCTAAATCGTAATTAATATCATAATCATTGCCCTCAATCAATGTTTGGCCGGCGGCTGTAACTGTTACACTACCCCTTGGAATATTGTAGCCGATGCTGATATCCGAAGAGCCGGAAGTACGGGCTGAACCTTTTAACACAAAGCGGTTGAGGTTGGGGTATTGTTGTGCTACCGCCTTGATAGAATCGTACAGGGCATAGTACAACGTGTCTTTTGCTGTTGCAGGTATGTTATTATAAATTTGAGATGCAAGATCACGCCCAAAGGGTTCCAGCACCGGAAAAATAATTCTGCTGTATTGTGATAACACCGTGTAACCCTCTACATAATCAAACACCCCATCGGGTTGTGGATCCAGTTGATTGTTGAGCCTGTCGAGATTTACCAAAGAAAGCAATGGTGTTCCCTGGTTTTTATCACCGAAGGGAACATATCTTTTCCAACCCTGGCCGGGTTCCTGGTAAAGAAGGTTAATTTTAAAATCGGTAGGTGTAAGTGTACCAAAACCTACAGAATACACATTTTTCATCATCAACTTCCAGATGGGCAATTTGGTACGCTGCGAAGTGGCTTTTAATAATTTAAGGAATAATATTTTTTGCGTTGCTACGGAGCTGTCTGGCGGTAAATCCTGCGAAAACTCTCCTATCTGATAAATTTTTCCATTGTAGGAATATTGGTAAGCAACACCTAAAACTTCATCGGGTAATAATGGCTGGCTAAGTGATATATAGCCTGCCTGCCTGTTAAAATAATATTGGGTAGAATCTAATTTACGGGCAAAGATTTTTTCAAAATCCTGTACAGGAAACAAACCCAATGTTTGCAAATTGCTTACTATTAAAGCAGGGTTGCGGTTGCCCGGATTGCTGATGATATTTTTATACAAGTCATTGGTTTCGTTGCCCGGTAGCCCCAATGGGGAACTTACAAGTGTGTTAATAATATAAGGTGCCTGTGGAATAGGGTTGGTGGCACTTGGCTGGCCTCGATAAGCATCTCTTTCACCTAAATCCATTAAGCCTACAATATCCCTTGTATTGGTGGTGCTGCCATTTCTATTAGTTACCCAAACTTCCAGCCTTAAAATTTGCACGGGTGTAGTTACAGCGGGAATTCTGGATAATACTTTATTGTAATTATCCTTAAAATACTGGCCGAGTAAAAAGTGCCTGTTTTCTTCATATTCATCTGCCCTAAAATCTATTACCTGTGCTGATGCGCCACCAGCCAGGTTTACTGATTGTCGCTGAGATTTTTGAACGGCTACAACCGAGGTAATATTTAACTTACCAAACTGCAGTTGCGTCTTTAAACCAAATAGTTGCTGAGACCCCGGGATAAATGTACTACGTGATGGAAACTGCACTGCGCCAGCCTCAAATCTTTTTATAATTTCATCATCAACGCCGGAGTAATCCAGTTTTAGTTGGTTATCCTGTCCAAAGTTGGCCAGTGTATTGTAGCTAATGGGGAATTTTAATTTATCGCCGATATTAGCGTTTACATTAACCTGAGCGTTCATATTAAAATCAAATCCGCCATTGCGCCTGGCTCTTTCAGGTAAGGTTGGATTTTTAATATTCTGCCCCTGGTAGCCCGCCATAATATCTACATTACCCTGGGGCGAAATTTCAATTTTACCATTACCAAACAACCGGTTAAAAAGATTATCATACATGGATAGTTTGGGCTTTATCAACTTCCGGTTAAGCAAGTTCATTGTATTGGCCCTTTTTTTAAAGTAGGCAACTTCATCCTGCCGCCCTTTCATTTGCCAATATTCTTCGGCAGTATAAGTAATGGGCGTACGATAAAATTTATTGCCTATTTTCTCATACACCGTGTACAGTTTCGTTTTAAAATCATACACGATTGAGTCGGTAATATTTGAAGGCTTTTTAAAATCGAACGTGCCATTTGCGCTGCTGCTGATGAAATCCCCTCTACGGTCATGGATTGGGAAAGGAAGTGGACCCACTTGCTTGGGAGCTGTAGTATCTATTGAAGAAGTGTTAGCAGAAGTTGGGGGATTTTGGGAATATACCGGTGTAATCGTTGCCAAAAGCAACAATGTATGCAACAACAAAAAGCCAATGCAATTTGGTAATAATTTTCTTTTACGAAACATCCGGTAAATCAGTTAAAGTAAAATTCTATCAAATTGCTTTTAGTGCTTTTTTTATGAGTTCTTCTAAATTGTTAATGGCAGGCTCTGCAAGGTTTATTTTTTGGATGGATGATTCTGCTTGTGGTTTCGAAATACCTAGTGCTACCAAGGCTTCTAACGCATCACGCTGCAAACTATTGCCCGGAGCGCTGGTAATACCTGCATCAATAGCTACTTTTCCCACTTTATCTCTTAATTCCAATACCAATCTTTCGGCTGTTTTTTTTCCTATGCCTTTTATACTTTCCAGCAACCTAACGTTGCCTTGAATGATAGCTCTTTGAACTTCGTCTGGTTTAAGATGAGACAACATCATTCTTGCAGTTGCTGCACCAATGCCAGAAACACCAATCAATTGCACAAAAATCTCCTTCTCTGCTTTATCAAAAAAACCATAAAATGTATGCCCATCCTCTTTTACCTGGAAGTAGGTGTACAATTTGCCCTTTTCTGCATTTTGTATTTGTGCGTAGGTATTAAGGCTGATATTAACTTCGTACCCCACCCCATTTATGTCTATGTAAACTTGCGCCGGACTTTTATACGTGAATATTCCCTGGAGGTATGCGTACATAATAAATGCTAAAAGGCGAATGTAGTAAAATTCAGTTTAAGAGCGGTAATCCATGCTTGTTATATTTCCATTATTTTTGCTCGAATTTTAAAAAAAATTAGTTTTTTAGTAAACCAAATAGTTAAAAACCATGCAAGCAATAACAGCAGCCATTACCTCAGTAGGTGGATATGTACCGGAATATAGATTGACCAATGCCATTTTAGAAACAATGGTGGACACCAATGATGAATGGATTAAAAGCAGAACGGGTATTGAAGAAAGAAGGATTTTGAAAGGAGAAGGGCTTGCTACCTCGGATATGGCGGTACCAGCGGTATTGGAGCTTTGCCAAAAGCGAGGCATTTCGCCGCTGGAAATTGACTGCCTTATTTGTGGCACCGTAACACCTGATATGATATTTCCGGCTACAGCAAATATTATTTGTGATAAAATTGGCGCTGTAAATGCCTGGGGATTTGATTTAAGCGCTGCCTGCTCTGGTTTTTTATACAGTCTTACAACTGGTGCAGCTTTAATAGAAAGTGGCAGGTATAAAAAAGTAGTAGTGGTGGGCGCCGATAAAATGAGTGCCATCGTTGATTACACAGACCGTTCTACCTGTATTATTTTTGGAGATGGTGCCGGAGCTGTTTTATTAGAACCATCTACCGATGACAATGGTGTTTTGGATAGTGTTTTAAAAAGTGATGGCAGCGGTAAAAACTACCTGC
>JANPNY010000060.1:0-14921 GCA_031427745.1 Chitinophagaceae bacterium
CTCCACCATGGCGCACTTGCACTTAGGATTACTGGCCTATTGGCTAGTAAACACCATCCGTTATCAGCTAAAACAATCGGGCATCAATGATGATTGGAAGGAAATAAAGAGAAAGGCCTCTACACAAAAATCAGTGCTTACAACAGCACAAAACAGTTACGATAAAATAATACAAATTAAGCGATGCACCGAACCAACCGAAGACCTCACGAAGATCCACAATGCCCTAAAACAAAAGCGATCAAAACCCTTTAAGCAAATCAAATTTGTAGTATACAAACCGCCACCAAACAAAATTGAAATCCCTGCTATTGCTCAACTTGGCTACGGGTAGCTGCAATGTGGGTTAAAAGCGACCACAAACAGGGCAAAATTTTTGTATCGCTGATATAAATTGCTATTACAAGAATGTTCATTTTAGGTTAGTCGGTTTAAATGTTATCAATTTTCTTTAAAATTTCATTAATTCCATAAACCACCCATCGGTCCTTTAAAGGGAAGCTCCCGGCCATTGGTATTATCACGGCAGAATGGGCGGGTTGCAAATCGGACAGGGCCTCTGTATTTCCCCTGCTTAGCTGCGGGGCGCTGCTAAGTTTTATTTCAATTGCCATTACAACAGTTTCACCTTTTACCAAAACCAAATCTAGTTCCGCACCCGCCGCAGTGCGGTAGAAATAGGGTTGCACCTGAGCTGGTATTGCACCTAATATTTGTTGAATTACAAAACCTTCCCAGCTGTTGCCTGCCTGCGGATGTCCCAAAAGCTGGTTGTAATTACTGAGGCCAAGCAGGTAATGCAACATTCCGGTATCCCTGATATAAATTTTTGGGCTTTTTACTAACCGCTTGCCGGCATTGGAATGCCAGGGTTTCAGCGTACGAATCAGCATGGCTTCTTCCAGGTAATAAATAGCATTGGTAATGGTAGGTTGGGATACGCCGAGCGACCTTGATAAGGTACTGTAATTTATCAATTGCCCATGTGTATGCGCCAGCATCTGCAATAATCTTTCTATCTGGATCGGGGGCATGGGTAAACCTAATAAAGCAAGATCCCGGGTAGCGTAACTACGTACAAAATCGGCATACCACTGCATTGCCGCAGCATCATTTTCGGCAAGGTATGCTTCCGGAAAACCACCCCTGAACCAAAGTTCATCTAATTTTCCACCTTCCAGTTCACTTATTGAAAACGGAAATAATTCCCTGTACCTTACACGACCAGCCAGCGATTCGGCGCTTTGCAACATCAATGCAGGGGAGGCAGAACCCAATAATAAAAATCTTCCCGGGCGCCTGTTTTTATCAATCAACGAACGAAGTGCCGGAAATAAGTCAGGGATATATTGCACTTCATCAAGGATTACCGTCTTCTCTTCCAACCTGTTTAAGAAAAGTTCGGGATCTGTCAGCTTAACCCTGTCGGAGGGTAGTTCAATATCCAGGTATAAAAACCGGTCCGCATTTGCTGCTGCCAATTGCTTTACTACCGTTGTTTTTCCTACCTGTCTTGGTCCGTATAAAACCACTGCAGGTACTATTTGCAAATCTTTTTCAATAATATTGGAAAGGTTTCTGTTAAACATGGTTAAGTAATTAAACATGCAAATTAAAAATTTTATTTTAAAAATGCATGATTAAATACAATCTACCACTCTATAGAATAAAAGAAATTCGGCAAGCTACAGTGTGACGAACTGTTAATAAAGAAAAACTTTTATTTTGTTATTAAAGGTTCGCAGGCGCAGGCTCCCGCTCTGTGGCCTTTTGTTACTCATCTTCGTAATCAATCACAGATACAACTATTCTTTTGGTGTTAATCGTTGAAGTTTCAGTTTATTAAAGCTGTGCGTAATGAGGAGCCACACAGGACGGAGTCCGGTGCCTGTGATAAATTAAAGGATAAAAAAATTGTAATTCCTTTCCGAGCCTTCTGTGTCCGTTAAACCAACTCGTTTAGTAGCTTTAACTTCCCCAGGGATAGCCTCATTAGCCTGAATTATAATTTATCATGTCTCTTCCCAGGTTGGGGTTGTGAACTTAGTAACTCTTTACTAAACAAAACGCCCCGGTTGTGTCTTTTTTGACCAACCGGCGAAGCATTGTAATCTAATGCTGTAAAAAGTTTCTTGTAGCTGCTTTTCCTAAACTTGTTTACCAATGCTGTGGATGATTTTAACATCCTTACTCATTGCTAAAACCGTTTGGCTGCGTTCCTTTAAATGTTGGTCAAAAGACCAACATTGGCCTATGCTGAGTTGGTTACATATTTTAAACGCATACCAACAACGGCGAAAATAAATAATGGGGTTGGTGGAGGGGATACGTTGTGAACTTAGTAACTTTTGCTAAACCAAAGGCCCCGGTTGTGTCTTTTCGACCAACCGGCGAAGCGTTGTAATCTAATTCTGTAAATAGTTTCTTATAATTTATACATTATTGTATGCTGCTTTTCGTAAACATGTTTGCCAATGCTGTGGATGATTTCAACATGCTTATTCTTTGCTAAAATCGTTTTGCACCGTGGCTTCGGATGTTGGTCAAAAGACCAACATCGGCGTTTGCTGAGTTGGTTGCTTATTTTAGACGCTTACCAACAAGGGCGGGAAGGATACCTTTGAGGTAATTTCTACACAAGCGATAGTCTTGTTTCAGGTGACCGATTACTGGTTCTATTGCAGCTCTTCTACTATGTTTATTTCGTTGCTGCTGTGTAATATTTTTATCTGGGTTAGGTACATAAATCTTGGATGCTTTGTATTCTTTTATCCCCCTGTACCCTCTGTCCACAAAGACTTTTTTTGCTTCCTTTCCGTTGATTCGTTCGTACTGTTCCAATACTTCCGGTATTGTCTTTGAGTCGTGCAGGTTTTGAGTAAAATTGATAGCACCCATAATGATGCCTGTTTTTTGATCTATTGCGATAGAAGCTTTACTGCCGTATTCATATTTCTTATGCTGTTTGCCTTTTGAAAAGCATTTTACATCAGGTTCGTGCAGGCTGTATATTTTATCACTATCACGACGCTTTTGTGATAATACCCTTTGATATAATTTTAAATCAACCAGGTAGAGTCCAAGCCTTTCCAGTGGATACTTTCGGGCAATATCACGTATCAGCCGTCCTGCAATGATCTGTATTTTTTTATTGGCTTTACTGCCTGCTTTTGCACCATGCTTTGTGCCTTTAAACCGTTGTAAGTTACCCAGCTTATTTACAGTTTTTGTTTACGATTTACGAAGATCGATTGATTCTACAGCAGCTATTTTCCAGCATTTTTTGATTATTTTTTTTTGTAGAGTTTGTCATCGGTTGGATAGGTGATATTTTTCTCCTGAACCGTAGTATCAACACTTATTACAATGCTTAAATTATTATCGTCTGGCAGATCATTTACACGGATACTTTCCTGTAAAATTAATTCAACACCAGGCTCGCCAATTCGTTGCCAAAAAGCTATCAGTTCGGTAGGTACGCATGGGATATTTGCCTGAAAGTGCTGCTCTCCACCAAAGTATTGAAAATAGATATTTTCAGCCCACTACTGTTCTATCAGATTTTCATCGCTGAGATTGCGAACATATTTTAAAATCAGCAGTGAAACCATCAGCCTGAATGGCTTTGCTGGTTTACCCATTTTTTCATTGTTATGCTTCTTAAAAGCATCATCAAAAAAGGGCCAATTAATTTTATTGGCTAACTGATACAAGGGATTTTTTTGATCAAGCTGATCTGCCAGACCATGAAACATTCCTAACTGGGGGCTGTGTTTTTTTGGCAAAATGCATTCTTAAATTTGCAAGCTTTTTAACGATTTTGAAAAAATCTTGCAATAATTCTTTCCACTAATTTATACACAACACAACAGCAATGGGCATTTCATACTTTTTGAGCGTCGACTATTTCCCTAATAAAATTAAATTAATACCGGCTTTTATAGTGAGAAGTGATGCTGCATTTGCTGTTATGCTCCGGCAGGATGTATTAGCATTTATAATTGGGTTGTTAGGAGAACCGGCATTTATAATTACATCGGTATAAACATCTGGAATGGTACCACAACTCCAGTTGGCTGCGGTTTCCCATGCTGTACTTTGCGTTCCAAACCAGGTGTTTGAAAAACTAAGTTTAAATACATTGCTGGCAACTCCATTTACTATGCACCGGTATTTATATCCTGCCCAAGCAGTTGGAAGATTGGTTAAATTCACTGTTTTAAGTGTAACGCCGGAGTAATTGCTGTTATCGGTAATATTTGAAAATATGCCGGTACCGGCATCGGTTTGCCATTGATAACTTATACCCGTTAAGTTTGATGTAAAGGTGGTACTTGCACCACTGCCACAAATACTGGCAGAAAAAGAAACGTTGCCATTATTGTATACAGAATTGGTTACTGCGGCAAAGCTTGCGTTAGACAGTAATAAAGAGGATGGGGTATTAGAAAAAATAATATCAGTAACGCCACTAGCTCCAGGCAATACATTGAAAGTAATGGTAAATAGTACCGTATTATCGGCAATCGTTTGAGGCAGTAAATTAATATCTGACCATAAATAGCTTAACTGCCCGGTATTACCTGCAACAGCTGGATTAAAAAGCATTCCGCTAAGTTGTGCAAATGGTGTACTTGTACTTGCATACGACAGTTTGGTATTATCCCAGTTAATAGAACCCTGCATGGCCAAAAGTTGCACAAAGTTTTTTGTAGTTACCGGTATTACCACAGTTGCTGTACTCACATTAAAGGCCGAACCAATGGAAAATTCCGGCGGCAGTACTGCTCCGGTAAAAGAAACCGTTCCTTTTGTGAACACCACATCATTAAGCGGGGTGGCCGCTGCATCTGATATTAATAACTGTGTTGGTGTATTGGAGAAAACAATATCTGTACTTCCATTGGCGCCGGCAGAAACCACATTAAAAGTAATGCTGAATAAGACGGTATTATCTGCTATGGTTTGTGGGGTTAAATTATTTTCCAGCCATACAAAACCAAGGCGGCCAGTAGTAACATTTACAGATGCATTAAATTGAATGCCAGTTAATTGCACTGCCGGCGTGCCTATACCGGCATACGTAAGTTTGTTGTTATCCCAATTAATAGAACCTTGTATGGCCAGTAGTTGTGAAAAATTTTTGCAGGTTACGGGTATTACTACTGTAGAGGCACTTACATTAGCTACAGAACCAATAATAAATTCGGGAGGAATGTAGGCAGCCAGAAAACTAACGGTTCCTTTTGTATAAACTACGTCATTAATTGGCACGGCGTTAACATCAGATAAAACCAATGCTGTTGGGGTGCCAGAAAAAATTATATCAGTGCTGGCAGTAGCCCCTGGCACTACATTAAATGTAATGTTGAATAAAATGGTATTGTCTGTAATGGTTTGTCCGGTTAAATTATCATCAAACCATATAAATGCCAATCTTCCGCTACTACTTGCAACAGAAGCATTAAACACCATGCCTGTTAGCTGGGCTATTGGTGTACTTATACCTGAGTAAGTAAGTTTACTATTATCCCAATTTACAGAACCCTGCCAAGCCAATATTTGTTTAAAATTTTTTGAAGTAACCGGAATTACTACAGTAGTGGTGGCTACATTATTTACAGAACCAAGAGCAAATTCGGGGGCTTGTGCAATCGTTTTTTTTGTATTTATCAATAATAGAAGCGCAAACAAAAAATACGAGGCTTGCAGAAATTTTTTCTTCATCTTAATGATGCTTAAGTATAATTCAAGAAAATTAATTAAGAAGTGATTGCAGCTAATTAGCTGCAATCACTTTCTGGTAAAAATTAGTACTCGTTTTTAATCAACAGTGATTTAGTTGCTACATTTTGTAACCCTTTTGCACTAATAAAATATACACCCGGAGCTTTATAAGTCTCTCGCCTTATGTTGAGTGGGAATTCATTTAAGCCGGGTAATAAATTATAAGACGTTTTGAAAACTACCCTTCCGGTAACATCAGATACAATGAGCGAAACCTTTTTTGCTGCTGCTGCAACCATACTCACTCTCATTAATCCATTAGTAGGATTAGGGTTTACATCTAATTTTTCTATGCCTGTATTATCAGCAAAAGAAGGTTTCTTTTTGTCTGCTATTGCGCCTTCTGCTTTTTCTATTAACTTAGGTATATAGCCCTTTATGTAGGCTATGGCAGGCGAATAAGTGGTAATGATACTCAAATCTTCCAGCTCAAAATTTTGCTTTTTCTTTAAAATAATATCAAACAATACATATCCATCTTTTAAAGTTTTTGGCTCATTGCCTGCATCTGCCCAAATAAAAGTAAGCGCTCCTTTGGCAGCATGGTTATCTGCAAATTGTACCGGCAGGTTTTTATTTTCGATACCGGCAAATTGTAATGTGCGGCTATTAAAGCAAATTGTAAACTGCATACCAAGAATATCTTTAAAATTTCTAACCCGTACCCTTACTCTTGCCTCATCGTTGTTATCAACATAAACAGTGTCATAATATAACTGAAGGCTTTTACCCGTAACTATTGGCCTGTTAAAGCCTGGTATTGCTGCCCAATCCTGGTTAACATCTCCCAGTTTTACTCCATAAAATGATTGATTGCTTTGTGGAGCAGATAAATTGGTGTATGCTTTAATATTTAAGAATGGGAATGGGTTTAGAGGATTAGGGAATGTTTCCAAACTGTCTACAAAAGCCCATAGTTTTTTTCCAGGGAAAGTAGTATCGTAGCCCAATATCAATCTTTTAATGAGCAGTACATCCGTTACATTTATTGCTGCATCGCTGTTTACATCTGCTGCAATTACTTTGTAGGCTGAATTTAACAGAGTGCTGCCAATGATATGCGCCTGCACCTGCAATACATCCAGCACATTTACACCATTGGCTTTTACTACATCATTGTTTTTTGTAGGTGTAATGGTGTAGTTGCGCTGCTGAAATAAACTAAACTGGTATCTGCCGGTTGCATCTGTAGAAGTACTGTCACTTAGTCCATCTGTAACATATATCTTAGGTCCTGGAATTACGGCCTTTGATGGAGTTGGAGTTATAATTCTTCCGCTAATTAATACAGGGTTTAAGAAATTGGCAGTTAAATTATTTGACGTTGCAAGAGGAGTTGAAGCACAGGCCACATTACTGGTTAAAATACAATTTACAAGCACTCCGTTGGCTAACCCAGCCGATGTAAAAGTATTGGCTGGACCGGTTTGTACAGATACATTGTTTATCCTGAAATCATATTGAGGGTTAGCGCCTCCATTTACAGGTGTTGCTGTAAAAGTAATACTGGTACCGAGGGGTACATTATTGGCAGATGCTACAATTGAAACTGCCGGTACCAAAGTTGGATTTACAATCACCTGCGTAGAATCTGAAAATACAACACAATTATTATTACTTGCCTGAACTTTATAAAATCCAGTGGTAGAAATATTAAGACTGGTTCCGGTTGCACCAGGGATAATAACGCCATTTCTAAGCCATTGATTATTGTTAAATGCAGAGGAAGTAAACACAACGCTGCTACCCTGGCAAAATGTAGTAGTTCCTCCAATAATAACAGAAGGAATGGTAGGTGGTACACCCAAGGTTACCAAAGCATTATTGGATGATGCGGCGGTACAACTACCATTATTTGTTGTAACAAAATAGGTACCTGCAGCTGTAGCATTATAAGTGGTGTTTGTTGCACCTAAAATAGCAACCCCATTATTAAACCATTGGTTATTAGTAGCAGCAGTGGACGTAAGTGTGGTGCTGGATCCAAGGCACACTCCTATATTTCCATTTGGCGAAACCGTTGGTGTTGCTGGCACATTTGTATTGATGGTAATATTAAAAACAGGTGTTACTACGTTACAGGTACCCGAACTTGTAACCCTTAGTCTGTAAGCACCTGCATTTACCGGCGATGCTGAAGCTACAGTGTAGGTAGCTGAAGTAGCACCAGATACAGGCACGCCATTCAACAACCATTGGGGACTACCGCTTACACCCGAAGCAATAAACTGCAATTGATTTCCCTGGCAAATAGTTGTGTCAATTGTTGGCTTGGTTACTGTTGGTAAAGGAGGCAATGCATATATAGTAATATTGGAACCGTTGTCAGCTCCAAGAATTGATTGCTGGGTAGATATGACCCGAATTCTGTAACTACCACTCGATGTGGCATCAGCAGGTATTGTTCCGGTAAATAAGCCAGAATTGGCTGTAGTTGTAAGCGAACCAATAACGCTTGGTGTGGTAAAGTTGCCGGATGCATCACTTAACTGTGCAATAAATTTATTACCTGCAGCAAAGCTGATAGGTGTGTTTAATTGGTATCCTACATTGATGGTAGAGCCGGCACACAGCGTAACAGTGCTGATTAAACTGCTTAAAACCGGTGGCACACCTGGTATAGTAAACTGCCAGCTATTGACCATACTCCAGTTTCCGCTGGCATCTCTTGCACGGGCTACCAAATAATGGTTGCCGGCAATAATATTGGAAATATCTACATTAAAATTAACGTCGGCAAAATTGGTATTGGGGGCAATAACTACAGGAGTACCATTGCCATAGCCGGGATCATAATCAAGGTAATATTCCAATGCGGTGGTATTGGGCAATGCACCTGTTGCAATATTGCTGTATGGTTTTACAAATAACCAAAAGTTGGTTTTACTCCAATTATTTGCAGCATCCCTGCTACGCATACCCAAAATGTGGGTACCATTTTTAGTATTGGTGATATTTAGTGGCAAATTGATATCACTTAAATTAAGGCCCGGGGTAATGCTTACCGGGGTTGCATTTCCAATGCCGGGGTCGGTGTCCAGATAATATTCTACATAATTTATATTGTTATTTACGCCGGGTGTAAAATTTGAATAGGGTTTAAAAAATAACCAAAAATTTGTTTTGCTCCATAATCCATTTGCGGTTAAAGACCTGGTGCCAATAATATGCACACCCGGTACAAGCGGCACAGGATTGATTGAAAAAGTAATATCCGTTAAATTGGTACCAGGTGCGATTGTTGCCGCTATACCGTTTCCTAATCCTGGATCGGTATCTACATAATACTCAACCCTGGTAATATTGGTTAAAGCTGCGGGAGTGATGGCAATATATGGCTTAAAAATAAACCAATAGTGGCTCATACTCCACACGCCGGTGAGGGTTCGTGCCCTTGTACCAAATATATGTACACCCCGGCTTAAATTATTTACATCAATACTTACAGAAACCCCGGCAATATTGATACCAGGGGTAATGGGAACTGGGGTAGCCAAATTTAATCCAGGATCCTGATCTACATAATATTCCACGTAAGAAATATTACTTTGACCCAATACCTGATTGGTGTAAAATAGTAAGGGTAGTAAAAAAATTATACAACTAGTTTTTAACGAAATGCTTTTGCGCTTAAGCAATTTTACAACCCTTTTTATGATGAAATTTTGTTTCATACAATGATATTTTTAACAGCAGTTATGCATTACATTACTTGCTGAGGGTTATCAAATTAGTTGTTACTTTTTGTACTGAATGTCATAATGTACGGACTTGCTATTGCTGTTGCCGAAGGAGAACTTAACTTGTAAAAAGACGGTACTGCCGGAATGCCAGATGCCTTATACGGGTTGGTACCGCCATACATTCCACAATCTGTAGGAGTAACTGTACCCGGTATAATACCTGCATTTTTTGCGGGGCTTGTGGGAGATAATTGAAATGCTGCATCCGGGCTGTACAAAGTAGTGCTGCCGGAGGTATTGGTTGGTATGCCCACAAAAAAAGCATTGCCGGTAAGTGAAATCCCAAAAACATTTCCAGAGCTGCCCGGATTGGTAAATACCGGGTTATTAAGAGCTGCTGAAGTAGTTAGGTTATTTACAAAAATAGTATTGGCAACACCAGATCCAGGCAATCGGCCACCGAGGTCAATACAGTTTTGCACTACAAATACTGAATTATTAAAATCAAAAGAACTATAGAGATAATCCATTCCTGTTGCAGGCGGACCATAATACAAATTGCAGTTTAATATTTGACCACTGTTAACTCCTACAGGAGACTGAGGTCCAGATGCGCTGTAACTAACTGAAACACCGGCTGAGTTTTCCATTCGTAAATTGGTAATAGTTCTGTTGCCATTAAAAGAAACGCCATAACCCCCTTGCGATACAGATGCACCCATACATTGTGAAATAAGCCAGTTATTGCATACACCCGAATTAGTAAAACTTACATTAACGCTTCTGCAACGGGAAATGGTAATATTATTTAATGAATCAAGGATATTTGAAGTAGAGATACTTAAGGCATAGATCCCTTGAAAAACTGTGCCGGCACTCCCTAAAGCTATCGTAAAATTTGTGCTGTTTATTCCACCAGGTAATATTTGTAAGCCGGCATTAATAATAGCACTGCCTGGTATGTTGTAGGTATTGTAATAATAACCAGGCCCCAGTATCACCAATTTTTTATTGATGGTTCCACTAAAATAATTTCCGGAATTTAGCGTGCTGGGATACAATTGTATGGTATCTCCCACAACAGATGCATCGTGGGCAGCCTGAAAAGTGGTGAAATCCAATCCGCTTACAGGGGTTATGGAATTAATAAAACCAACTCTCCTGATGGTTGCAAAAGCATCTGTTTGAAGTAAAACAAATAAAGCAATAATGGTGTATAAAGTAATGGAACGTTTCATAATATAGAGTTTATAAGTTGAATAGTTAAAATATTAGTTATTACTTTTTATGCTGAATGTGAGTGAATAAGTACCACCTACGGTAACTGCAGATGGAGCGCCTAATTGATAATAAACCGGTATGCCTGGTATGCCAGATAAAACATAAGCATTGGTACCGCCATAAGCACCACAATTGGTAACCGTACTGGTATTTAATAAAAACCCTGCGCCTATTGCCGGTGACCCAACTTTTAATGCAAGCCGCCCATCAGGACTACTTGTATTAAAGCCTCCTGAAATAAGATTAACCGGATAATTGATGTAAACATTGGAATAGTTAATGCTAAACAGGTTTCCACTACTTCCTGCATTGGTACTAATTGGATTAGTGGCAGCACTGAGTGTAGTTAGGTTTTTAATGAAAGATACATTGGTAACACCGCTAAAAGTCTGGCCTTCAAATATGCAGTTTTGCACTTTAAACGTTGCATTGTTTAATGCCAGTGAACTGCCACTCAAAAAATCACAATTGTACATTAGATTGCCTGCATAAGTACCAGCAGGAGAAGTGCTAAAAGTAATGGAAGCAAAAATTACCGAATTGGATATACTTAGGTTGCTAATGGTACGGTCTCCCAGGAAGCCTGCGCTTGGGCCGCTTTGTACAATGGTAACACCATAGCACTGGCTGATGTTCCATCCATTGCACAAACCTGAATTGGTAAAGGCGATATTCACATTTCTGCAACGGTTGATATTAATGTTGTTCAATGCATTTACCTGATTTACAGTATTAATTGTCAAATTATTAATACCCTGAAATATGACACCGGCGCTACCAAGGTCTATAATAAAACTACAGGACGAAATGCTTCCGGGCATATTCTGCAAATTGATATTTGGTATTTCTGTGCCGGTAAGATAATAACTGTTGGTAAAATACCCGGGGCCCATAATTAAGACGGGTTTGTTAATGGTGCCGCTGTAGGTAATAGTGCCTGTAGTGGTGGCATATAGCTGGATAGTATCGCCACTTAAAGAGGCATCATGTGCCGCTTGAAAGTTTACATAGTCCAATCCATTAACAGGCTGTATGGAGGCAATAAAGCCAACCCGCCTGATTGTTGCATTTACGGTGCTTACTACTGATAAATACAATAGTAAAAATGTAAACATCTTTTTCATACTTATTGTGTTTTGATGATAAATCGGTTTTAAAATCCAGTATAAATTGTTGCAAAAAATCGGGTGTTTTTTTATCACATCTCTAAAAACCTGTTTTTTGTTTGGCCTAATCTTTAATTCCTCTCCCCCCCGAAATAATTAGGGTTTGCAACAACAGAGAGAAAAAGGGAGATTTCTATTGATGCTCTTTAATAAAATATTCACCCATCAGCATAAAAATCATTATTTAATCTATTTTTTGTGAAATTATTTTTAATTCTAATAAAGATTTTTATGGTTAAACAACAAACATAGTGCGTAAAAAATATATTGATGTCCCCTAAAAAAGGGATTTTCTTAACTGTTTTTCCCGTCAGGTTCAGCCCCTTTTACACGGCATCAATGGTTAATTAGCTGTATAAATAAACCTGCAATACCCTTCAATTAATAGAGATTTTGCTAACAGTGCTATTTTGGTAAACATAATTATTGCAATAAAAATGGATAATTTTTAAATAACCGTTTTTTTATTTTTAGAATGAGATAGTGGTACAAAAAGTTACAGCAAGCAAACAAGTTACCTGTTGTGTATTAATCAAAAGATATAGAATTTACAGAGTAGAATTTTGTAGAAACAGAAAAGAAAGTTTTTTGAGGGAGCAGAAAATGTAAATAGAAACAAAAAAACTGGAATGTCAAACTAAAATTTTTGATTTTGATTTTTTTAATAATATAAATAGCTTTATTCAAGCAATAAGTAGAACTTTTGCTTTTAGTACATGTACCCTATTGGGCGTTTTGCCATCAAACTTTCTAACAGGTATGTTGCTATGGGCATCTCTAAAAAGCTACTGCCGTGGTTCGTGTCCGCACGAACCACACGCTGCAATGAACTGTCTGATTGTAATAAAATTATTCTCCACTGCTTTGGAATCAGTGCATCAAATTAACAACGGGCAAGCGGTTCGTGCGGACACAAATCACGGTGTCGCTTTCAAGTCTTTTATAAGTTGCAAGCAGTGATTAACGGCGGGAAGTGGTTCGTGCGGATACTAGCCACGGCATCAGTAACCACGGCATCCGGTCATCATTTCAATATGTATGTCTTTTATTATTCTCAAACAAATTTGCAAAGACCATTACCCGTCAGATTTTACCAGTACATAAATAATAAACTCAATTAACCCCCGTATAGCTTATTTTTAGTTCAACAAATTAATTGCTGATTAACCCCATCACCAGGAAAAAATAGCCTGGATCCATCACCGGTAAAATAACATTTATTACCCGGCGGAAGGTTGGTTTTAATCTTAATAAAAAAACATTTTTATGGTTTACTACAAAACGATCAATAAAAAATTAAAGCAGTATTGTATTTTTTTTATGCTGGCATTTTTATGCTCCCTTGCATCTTTGGGCCAAACCCGTGATATCAGTAAAATGAGTTCCGGCGGTAAATTGAATCCCTTGCAGGCAATAATGGATATCAGGCATTATACCATTGATCTGAATGTAGATATGGATCAACAATCTATCAAAGGCAATGTTGAAGTACGGTTGAATTTATCAAAACAAGCAGATACCCTGTTACTCGATTTATTGGATGCGATGCTGGTAACAAAAATAAAAGTGAACAATGCGGCGGTTAAATTTAATCATCAAAATGATAAAATTTATATCACCCATGATGGTGGATTTAAACAAGGGCAACAGCTGATTTATGTTGAATACGGCGGAATACCCCCTGTTGCTGTAAAGCCACCATGGGGCGGTGGGTTTACCTGGACAAAAGACTCCAACGGTAATCCATGGGTGGCTATTAATTGCCAGTTTGAAGGTGGAAAATTATATTTTCCCTGCAAAGATCATCCAGGTGATGAGCCCAACGAAGGGGTTGATTTAAATATTACTGTTCCTGCCGCACTTACAGTTGCAGGGCCGGGTTTATTACAAAAAGTAATTACAAAAAAAAGTAGAAAGACTTTTTATTGGAAAACCAATTATACCATCAGTAATTATTGTGTTTTATTTAATATCGGAAAATACAAAGTGGTGAGCGATACCTATACCACCATTAACGGCAATAAAGTACCGGTTGATTTTTATGTATTGGAAGTGGATACCGCTCATGCAAAAAAATTAATTGAGGTAAAGATCAGGGATACAAAAATTTTAGAAAAGTATTTTGGGGAATATCCCTGGGCGAAGGAAAAAATAGGCATTGCAGAGGTTCCCAATTCCGGGATGGAACACCAAACCATGATTACGTTTCAAAACAAATTTGTTTACAAAACCATTGGTCAGCAGGTTTACTCAGACAACTTGTTTCATGAATACGCTCATGAATGGTGGGCCAATAAAGTTACCAATAAAGACTGGGCCCATATGTGGATACAGGAAGGAATAGCCACTTATGCCGAAGCGCTGGCTATGTTAGAATTAGCAACGGTGTCGGTACGCCGCGCCTGCTGCTCAATTCGAAGTCTGCGAAATTCCCGGATGGACTGGCAAATTCTTCGGGTCTTGTCGGCCGGAATCTCATGCTGCATCCCTATTCGACGGTCACCGGTCATTTCGATGAGCCGCTGGAAAGCTGGCTTGGTCCTGCCGGTCAGCCGATCCAGTCCATGCAGTTCTACGAAACCGACGCAGCACGTGGTTTTGTACGTGGCGCCAAATGGCACGTGCTGCCGGGCGGCGGCCCTCTCGGCGGCCCGCCGCTTCCCGGAGAACCCTTCGACGAGGCCTGGGGGGGAAGTTTCCACCAGCGGCAGCGCAAGGCGTTCGGCCGCTCCTTTGAATGGGGCATAATGGCCGAAGATCTTCCGGAGGAAACGAACCGGGTGGTCCTAGATCCCAATCTGACCGACAGCGACGGAAACCCTTCGCCGAAGATCATCTACAACAATTCGGAAAACACCAAGAGGCTCTCGACCTTCCATCTGGCGCGCGCCAAGGAAGCGATGGAAGCCGCGGGTGCGAAGTCCATAACCGTCCGTCCGCTGATGACCGACCGCAGCCAGCACGACACGGGTGCGAGCCTCATGGCAACCGGGCATCTGATGGG
>JANPNY010000061.1:0-5431 GCA_031427745.1 Chitinophagaceae bacterium
CCCTGGTTGGATCGTTAAGTGGCTTCCTGGTAGCAGACGGAGTTACTGCAGCGTACAGCAGAGCAGCAGGCGAGTCCGTGTTGGGCGGACCTTATGCGATCACTGCGGTATTGAGCCCTGCCGGAGTATTGAGCAACTATAACATTACCAACACAGCATCCGCATTGACCATCACAACGAGAGCCATCACCATCACAGCCGATGCTAAGTTCAAGTGCTTTGGAAGTCTAGACCCGGCTTTGACAGCCCAGGTTACTGCAGGAACTATTGTTTTCGGTAATTTAGCCACGGGTTCCTTAGTAAGGGCCGCAGGCGAGACGGCTGGTACGTATCTGATATCGAAAGGAACCTATACGTATGGAAGCAATTATGCGGAGACCTATATAGCTGCAAATTTTGTGATCAACCCGTCTATTGTAGCAGCAACTTTCAACACCAACAATAGCTACCTGTATTTTGGATATACGGGTGATCAGACTGCGACTATTACTGCGAAACCCAGTGGTGGAGTTGGACCTTATACCGTAAAGATTTCCATGAACAGGCCGCTTAAGTGTAACTACATTAATGATGCAGGTGATGAGAAATGGATGCCTGCTGGCGTATCATCCAGTGCAAATAATACTTGTACCGGAATTACATACCCCAGTATTATTCCTTTAACCTCAGTAACTTCAACTACCTGGACTGGAGTGTTATCAAGTACCACCGTTTCCTTAAACGTAACCTTGATGCAGGATGCAATCTTTACGCTGGAGATAACAGATGCAAGCGGTTGTGTTTATACCAAAACCGGGTTCCTGACAGGAGGTAATGTAAATGGTAACATCGATGCAGAAGACGTTCGTTGCTTCGCTGGAAATTCAAGTATTGTCAAGGTTACCCTTTGTCACAGAACTGGTAGTACCAAGAACCCTTGTGTTACACTTTGTGTGGATGAAAATGCAGTAGCAGATCACATGGCTCATGGTGACTTTATGGGAAATTGTACTACGAATTGCATAGCACCAGTTGCAAATGCCAAGGTTTTACCTGTCTTAACATCATCAACATCAGGCCGCCTTGAAGCTACTGTAATGCCTAATCCTACTACCAATCACTTTAATTTGGTAATTAAGGGCAAAGACGCAAGTCCGGTAACAGTTAGAGTTATGGATGTTTATGGTAAGGTGGTTATGGTAAATCAAAAAATAGGCTCTTATACTACTTTAAGGATAGGAGATAATTGGACCAATGGTACCTACCTGGTGGAAGTAATTCAGGGTAATCAAAGGAAATTACTAAAATTGATTAAAGCCAATTAATATCTTAATTCTTTGAATCGACCTTAAAGAGGCTGTCTCATACTATTGAGTCAGCCTCTTTTTTATTTCAAATAAAATGGTTGGTTTATACAGCACCCGATTGAATAGTTTTGCGTTGTCCACATGCCGGTCGGGGGTTTATTTTCCTGAGAATATAGGCGTTGCCAAAGTTAAATCTGAGTAAAGAGCAGCACGTTTAAACGTGCCCATACTGTTTTAACCGGAAGCTATGTTTACAAAAATCCATTTTTGCTAGCCGGGCAACCTATTACCCTGTCCTCTTCCATGCGGACCTAATAATGATAGCATCGTACTAATTATTATCAACGCAATTGCAACGGAAACAAGAATTAAAATGTCATTCAGTAGATTTGCGAAACTTTATGCGTACATATAAACTGTATTGGGTGTTTTTTTTGGCATGTATGTCATTTGACGCCGTCAGCCAAACTCCCTGCGACTCATTGGGACAGAATCCCGCCACCGCCTTCCCGGTATGTGGAACAGACACTTTCAGGCAGGAATCTGTTCCGCTTTGTGGCAACAGGCAAATTCCTTCTAAAGGTTGTACTGATTTTTTAACGGATATTAATCCCTTCTGGTATAGGTTTACCTGTTTTACAGCTGGTACTTTAGGCTTTAAAATTACCCCGAAAGACCTGGGTGAGGATTATGACTGGCAGTTATTTGATATAACCAATAGAAACCCGGCTGATGTTTACACCGATGAATCTTTATTTGTTGCCTGTAACTGGTCTGGAGAAACCGGCATTACAGGTGCTTCAGCCGATGGCACTTCCTTAACTGTATGCGGAACTACCGGCACAAGTGGGTACAGGCCGTTGTTTAGTTCTATGCCCAATCTTATAAAAGATCATGAGTATTTATTATTGGTAAGTCATTTTACCAACACACAAAGCGGTTACAGTCTATCTTTTGGAGGAGCTAATGCAGGCACTGCAAATATTACAGATCCGGCAGAACCTAATTTAAAATCAGCCCGTGCCATTTGCGATGGTATTAAAATGACGGTTAAGCTCAGCAAAAAAATGAAGTGCAGGAGTCTTAATAAAGATGGCAGCGACTTTATATTAACGCCGGCCCTTTCCCCTATCGTTGCTGCCGAAGGAATTAACTGCGATATCGGTTTTGATATGGACTCCATTTTGTTAACATTAGCAAATCCTATTCCGCCTGGCAATTACCAAATTACCATCAAAAATGACGTGAATGGCATCAACCTGTTAGATAATTGCGACAGGGGAATTCCGTTGGGACAGTTTCTGCCAGTGACAGTTTTTCCACTTTTTCCTACGCCAATGGACAGCCTTACGAAACCAGGATGTGCTCCCGAAGTACTTGAATTGGTTTTTAAAAAACCCATGTTCTGCAATTCGATTGCCCCGGATGGTTCAGATTTTAAACTACTGGGAGGCGCTACGCCGCCAACAGTTTTAAAGGCCGCAGGTATTTGCAGCGCAGATGGCTTTACCAATACTGTACGGGTTACCCTTAATAAACCTATCGAAAAAAAAGGTATCTATCGAATTGAATTACAAGTTGGTACAGATGGTAATACGATTTTAAATGAATGTGGTAAAGAAACTGTAGCCGGTTCTTTCATCGATTTTAATGTAAAGGATACGGTGTCTGCCAATTTTACCCATACTGTAAAACTAGGTTGTACAATTGATACCATAAATTTTTCACATGATGGCCGAAACGAGGTCAACAGCTGGCAGTGGACATTTGATGAAAATATCAAAAGCAGCGCAAAGGATACTGCTATTCAATACAAAATATTTGGTACAAAAAAAGCAACACTGATTGTTAGCAATGGCGTTTGCAACGATACTTCAGCCATCGTTGCGATCGAACTGGATAATTACCTGGAAGCTGCATTTGAGTCCACAATGGTGGTTTGCCCCGGTGATCCGGCAACGTTTAAAGATAAAAGCATCAATAACATTACCGGTTGGAACTGGAGTTTTGGCAATGGCAGCAGCAGTAATTTGCAGGTTCCCCCGGCCCAGTTGTATCCCCCCGGAGATTTTACAAGAGATTTGCCCGTAAGACTGATTGTTGAAAATAATATTGGTTGTTTTGATACAGCAGTTAATACAATCCGGGTGGTGGGCAATTGTTACATAGCTGTTCCCAAAGCATTTACACCCAATAATGATGGATTAAATGATTATTTATATCCCACGAATGCCTACAAAGCACGTGACCTGCGTTTTGCTATTTACAACCGGGGCGGACAAAAAATATTTGAAACAGCCGACTGGACCAATAAATGGGATGGTACTTTTAAGGGCAATCCACAGGACCCTGGCACCTATGTGTGGACACTGGTTTATACCAATATTGAAACGGGGGAACGTTTTAATTTAAAGGGTTCAACGGTCCTTTTAAGGTAAACTAAATTTTTAAATAAAGGTATTAATAACCATCTAATCAACTGCATAGGGCTTTTTGGAAATTAATAAATCTACCTAATCAATTAAATTCAGAACTGCTGATTTATCGCAAACTAAAATCCATACTTTTTTTGTCCAGTCAACTGAGCCCTGAATAAGCATCGTTGCGTCGCCCTCTTGTACTTTTGATTATATGGCAGCGCTTTCAATTTGCGAATAACTCTTTAATTCTTAAGCAAGGGTAAGGAGTTCCGAAATTAGTTCAAAGAAGTTTTTCCTATCGAATCCTTTTCGAAACTCCTTGGGTTGAACAGCATATAAAAGGTTCCGTTCTTGTGAGACGGAACCTTTTATATGTATAAGATGAACTCTATTTTGAACCAGCAATTACTTTGATCAGCTTTCGGAAATTATTACCGCTAGTTATTTCGATTCGGTATTGACCAACTGCCAACGATTGCCTGAGCGATATGGTTTTTACAGCTGTTCCACCGGGGTGCTGAATTTGAGTTGAACTTATGGAAGCACCCAGATTATTTGTGATGTTTAACGCATATTTTCCTGCCGGCATTTTGTAAAAATTAAGACTGATAGTATTACCTTTTACCGGGTTTGGAAACACTGAAATAGTTTCACTGGCTGCTGTCCCTGGTATTTTCCTGGACTGACTATACACAATTGCTCCATCAAGTGTTACTGTTTTAATCCTTTAATATTTATCGAATAATGTGGAGGCTCCCAGCACTAATTCATAACTATTTTTACCTTCTTTTTTATCACTGTTACGATTAATCAACTGCACAAATGAAATACCGTCATCAGATTGTTCAATATCATAAGAGGGTACAAAATCATCACCACTAACTATCCATTTTAGTTGCAATTTGTTGTTCAATTTTACCGCATCAAAACCATTGTATTTAAATTTAGGCCCAACTACTATCCGCAAACGCCCACTGTTTGCAGACGCATCGCCGCCGCTCACTGTAAAAGGGTATACATTTTTTGCCTGTGGTAATAAAGTGACTTTTGTTTTTGTAAATACATCTTCCAGCTCATATAATGAATTCTTTGCTATTTCCAAATCGGTCATATCCACTTCAAGTTGGTAATTGTTTGGTTTTAGTTTAGAAAGGTGGTAAGCAATAGTATCTGCAGCTGCAGGGAATTGGCGGCTTTCAATTGCAAGCCGATTTTCGCCAGCTAGGATAGCAATGTTTTCATCAAAATTATCCAGCTTTTTTAAGTCATTTCTATCAACACTGTTGTTTGCATTCTCGTCAAATATTTGTAGCGCTCCGTCAAGCAAAATACTGGAATCGTTGCGTTGTTTTAATAACAAATTGCTGCTCAATTGTGGCTGCACCCGACTTGGCTTAAACTGGCTGTTATTACTTCCGGTTACCTTATCGGCTTCGTTGATACTTATGGTTGTAGAACCACTAGAATAATCGATCAAAAACGCAGTACCTGATTGTATGTCGCCTAAATCGTTGATGCTACTTCCGGTGTTAGATTTCGTATATTTTCCAGAACCAGAATTGTACATAAATCCTACCCAGCCACCCTTTCCGTAGGTACCACTGATATTTGGATCCCAAAGGTAAAATGCATTTGCAAATCCCGCATTATGAGCTGCGATTTTGTTAAAATTAATAGTAGATGGAAAAGGATTACCAACTACCCTAAAGTGAGACGTACCACTTA
>JANPNY010000062.1:0-2808 GCA_031427745.1 Chitinophagaceae bacterium
TTATATTGGCCTTCGGCAGGCTAATTCAGCCGCAGTATAATTGAGCAAAACCACCTATTTAATAGACTAAAAATGAAACCCAAAGCAATCGTGTTAACCTATGGCATGCTTCACCAGGCAGATGCCAAGACTGCACATGGATTAATCCGGGGTACCGATCGGTATGAAATAGTTGCATTGATTGACGGTGTACATGCAGGCAAAGATGCAGGCCAAGTACTGGATGGCACACATCGCAACATTCCTGTTTTTTCAAATGTTGAAGAGGCAATTATTGCAATCGACGATATCAGTTATTGCATTATCGGCATTGCAACTATTGGTGGGAAATTACCACCCCATTTTGTTCCTACACTGGAGGCATGTATTCGTCAACTCATTTCGTTGGTTAATGGGTTGCATGATTTTTTAATCGATATTCCTTCGCTGCTAGCATTATCAAAAGAACATGATGTTCAACTAATCGATGTAAGAAAACCAAAACCAAGACAGGATCTGCATTTTTGGAATGCGGATATCTTTAAAGTGGATGTTCCCATCATTGCCGTAATAGGCACCGATTGTGCTTTGGGTAAAAGAACTACCTGCAGACTTGTAATGCAATCCTGTGCTGCGGAAGGTATCAATGCTCAAATGATTTATACGGGACAGACCGGGTGGCTGCAGGGTGGCCATTATGGTTTTATTTTTGATTCTACCCTGAATGATTTTATTTCCGGCGAACTGGAACATGCCATTGTATCCTGCTGGAAAGAAACCCAACCGGCTGTAATATTAATAGAAGGACAATCGGCCTTACGCAATCCGAGCGGCCCTTGTGGCTCGGAGCTGCTGGTATCTGGCAACGCCAAAAATGTAATTCTTGTACATGCGCCTAAAAGAAAATACTACGACGATTTGCCGGAGTGGGGAAACATTCATTCACTGGCATCTGAAATTGGGTTGATAAAAATGTATGGTTCAACCGTTATAGCCGTAGCATTAAATACAGAACATTGCAGCATTGCCGAAGCCCTGGAATTTCAGCAGCAATACGAGGCAGCACTGCAATTGCCGGTTGTATTGCCGCTTCAACAAGGCTTGGGAAAAATAGTATCGTCCATTCAATCATTGATAAAAGATATTGCATGAAAATTAAATCGATAAAAGTATGGCGGGAGCATTTACCATTAACAAAACCCTACATTATTGCCTACAAAACAATTGTTGATACAGAGATTATTTTTTTAGAATTAACCCTCGAAAATGGAATCACCGGCATCGGTGCGGCAAATCCTTTTGCAGAAGTAGTTGGCGAAACACCCGCTATTACACTGGCCAACCTGCAGCATGATTTTGTGCAGCAATTTGTGGGCAGAGATATCCGTCATTTTAATAAATTAATTGATGAGTCGTGCATACAATTTCCACATTTACCGGGCACCATTGCCGCCATTGATATTGCATTGCATGATGCATTCTGTCAAACCCTGGGCATTTCAGTAGTTGAATTCTATGGCCACAAAACTTACCCGTTGCCAACTTCTGTTACCATCGGCATAAAAGATATTGCAGCAATGATGGAAGAGGCCAAAGCAAATTATGCTGCAGGCTTTAAAGTGGTAAAAATTAAAACAGGTTTACATGTAGAAGAAGACATTGAAAGAGTAGTAAAATTGAACGAATATTTTGGCAACCGATTAAAGGTAAGGGTAGATGCCAACCAGGGATATGATCTTTTGCAACTACAACATTTTATCCAGAAAACCAGCCATCTTTCTTTGGAATTGATTGAACAACCAATGCCTGTTGGCAGCGAAAACAAACTGGCAACACTCGATGAATCGCATCGCAAATTATTGGCGGCAGATGAATCATTGATTGATGCAACCTCAGCATTACAACTTGCTTTTTCGCCACAGCCTTATGGTATTTTTAATATTAAGTTGATGAAAAGCGGGGGCATTAGAGGAGCCAGGGAAATTGCGCAGATAGCCGCCAATGCCGGCATTGATTTATTCTGGGGTTGCAATGATGAGAGTATGGTTAGCATTGCTGCAGCACTACAGGTTGCATACAGTTGCAGCAATACTAAATACCTGGACCTTGATGGTAGCTTTGATTTAAGTAAAGACTGGGTTACCGGTGGTTTTATTTTGAAAGATGGTTTTCTGTATTGCAGCAATGAACCGGGTTTGGGATTAAAAAGACTGTAGCTGTTAGCAATGAAGTGATTCAGAAAAATCCCTGAATTAATCATCCATTTTTTCTGATAAAATAATATAGAAGCTGCTTTCTGCAAAAGAAAAGGAGCGATCGTGTTTTTGATATAACACAATCGCTCCTTTTATATTTAAGCTTAGGCTGTTAGAAATATTTTGTAACACCTGGTACGGCAACCGGGTAAAAGCCATCCTCGTTAGGAACCACAGGTGGCGTTGCATTCCAGTCATAAATTTTCGGATGAATATCGATGCCTGAATGAATTGCTTTATCCATTTCTATCATTTGCCCGCTGTAAGTTGCCATGCGTCCTAAGATAGAAGTCATGGTACTTCTGGCGCCGTTTTCGGCATCTGCAAACTTGTATTCGCCTTTTGCAATTGCAGCAAACAGTTCATCATGTTCAGTTTGATAGGGATTGTTTTCTTTGCTCTTGTCAAACTGGTATAATATTTTTCCTTTAGAATCTATAATGTTGGCATCGCCACATTGTATTTTACCCTTTGTGCCTACCAATAATTCATCTACTTTACTCATGGTGCCTTGTATGTGGCGGCATTGGCTGTTAAGTATGCTTCCGTCAGCATAAGTATATTCTACAAAATG
>JANPNY010000063.1:0-1773 GCA_031427745.1 Chitinophagaceae bacterium
TGGTTTTTTTTTCGTTGTGGCAAATAACGCATTTTGCTTTTAAAATAGGCTGCACCATGTTGGCATAAATTACCGCATCTTCAAATAGCACGGCGGGAGCTTGCTTATCCTGCGAAACAGGTGCCAATAAAAAATCTTCTCCATGTGTAATATTGCCCCCCGAGATGCCCTGTAATTATTACTACAAACAGGCTGATGGCAGTTGTAATGGATAAGATTATTTTTATACTTCGGAGCTGTTGTCTGAAAACATACCATAGCAGCGCCAACAGCGAAATAAACACGCCACCCCATTTATGCCAGGCCAATTCTTCTGGCACATAGCCAGTTTCCCTGGAAAGAAGCAAGCCCATTAAAGCACTGGTAACGGCAGTAAGAGAAGTTACTAAAAGCAGTGAATCGCCGATGGCAGTCTGCTCTGTTGTCATCGATTTTTTAAACCCGGCAAACAATTCCCAGCATACGCAAAGCACCATTAATACTATGGGAAAATGTAGCAATAATGTATGCATACGCCCAATAACCTGCAACCAGGCCGGGAGGCTGATCCTGCTTTCAAAAACAAGCAGAAATACCAGCATACAATTCAATCCAAAACTGGTGTTATACAATACATTTCGCCAACTTTGTTTCATTTTAATACAGTTTTATTTCATCAATGAATAACCATCCGGGCTGCCCCTTTCCCGGGTGCCAATTGGGTAAAGATTTAATGCCTTTCAATATAATTTTAATTTTTTCTGCTATTATTTTTGTTGACAACGGTATCAATATCGGCTGGCATGTGGCACCTGCAACATTTGCTGTGGATGTATCAACCCAATTGCTGAGGTATTGAAATGATTGCCTGCTTTTATCAAAATAATACAGCTTTATTTGTTGTGGTAAAAATACCCAGCTTCCCTGATCCTGTAAAGCATTTACCAATATGGAGGCTATTGGCTTCGATTTTTCCAGTGTGATGATTATCTCTACAGAATCTGTTTGATAACCCAGCCAGGTGCCGGAGTTGATAGCTGTAAGTCCACCTTTATTATCAAAGAGCGTAGTTGCTCCATTACCCTGGTAGCGCACATTGGGCGGTGTTTGCTGAACCGATTTAATTTTAAACCCATCTTTAACAAAAGTTGCGGTAACTATTTCGGAGGGAACAAACCCTGCCCCGGCAACCATTGCCTTGATGCTGGTAAAACTTTTTTTTATCTGAATCGGTTTGCTGTAAACCTGGCTTTTTACGGTGGGTGTTTGATTGTTGAGGGTATAATAAATACGGGTGCCTTGCTGTGCAAATTTTAATGTGGCTGTAGCTGTATTTTTAAAAAAAACCGACTCGTATTTTAATAAAGGCGGTGCCAATTGCACAGGTGTTTGTGCGTTCACAGTAAGGGAGATAAGCACTGCACCTATAAGAAATAGTAAGGATGTAAAGCGTTTGTTTAGATTGTTGGTGATAACACCAACAAAGGCAAAAAACAACAAATAAAATATTGATTTGCTCATTAACTAACTGGTGATAATTTATAAGGATATACTTTTCCCGAATTCCATTGTGCGATGTACAAATTGTCTTCATCATCTACACATACATCATGCGGATATTGAAAGTATTTAATGGTCTGGTACATCTCTTCCAATTGATGATTTACATACTGTGGTTGGGAGCCTCCAAGATTAGAAACAACTTTAAAATTTTTATCGAGAATGGTTACAAAACCAGATTGCTTTCCTTGCTGTGTGTTGGTTTGTAAAACGGCGGCATATAAATAGTCTCCT
>JANPNY010000064.1:0-3309 GCA_031427745.1 Chitinophagaceae bacterium
ACCATTTTTTTGCAGCAGGTAAATACTACCATTGCTGGCTTTTATCTGCAATGCATTAGCAAATGCAGCGGGCAGTTTATATTCTTTCAGCTGCAAAGAGCCGGGTTGATATTGATACAAAATACTGTCGCTAAAACCATATAATTTTTTATCAATTACCTCCACATTCTTCCATTGCAAAAAAGGAATTTTATTTTTTAATGCCCCGTAAATATCAAAAATATAAAAGCCTTTATCAGGATCGTACAGGTGCACAAATCCATCCTGGTCTGTCAATTGCGATGGAGATGGAATGGTATCAAATATCATTCTAAGATCAACCGTTTCTGAAAGTACCTGGCCGTTGTCATCTATCTTTTTAATCTTGCCATCGCCTTCATCAAACACCCAGATATTGTTATCATAACTACTGCCAATGGCTTTTACATTAAAGATGTTTTGTTTGCGAAGATTTATCACATTGCGTATGTTCAGAAACCTGTCCAGCACAACAATGGTGCTGAAATTCTGGTAGTACAGCAACAGTTTTAATGGATTGGTTACATCAATAGAAAATAGTTTGCCATAGGTGCGTACATCGTTAAACACCCCGGCAGAATCGCCGTTGGGATAATATTTTTTTAGCTGGTTGCTGGCAGTAACCAAATAAACATTGTCCAGGTTATCTACATTAAAATAAGAAAATTCGCCGGGCATTAATTTTGAATAGCTGAAGGTAGAATCCTCTTGTGCTGCTACATTTAATGTCGCTAAACCAACGATACAAAACAACCCTATTTTTTTAATCGTTATCATGGTTGAAAATGCTTTAATTCGGTAGTGTTGCCATCAAACACCGCATACGTACTGCCCTTGATCCAGTCGCCTAAATTGATGTAACGACTTTTTTCGTTGAGGGTAAAATCGATGGCTAAATGCCGGTGACCAAAAATAAAATAATTAACAGGGCGTTGCTGCAATATTTCTTTACTGTAAACAATCAGCCATTCATTTTCTTCCCCTAAAAAAACTTCTTCCGGCACATTATCAGCATCACGGCTTCTTTTGGAAAGATAATTGGCAAGCCCCATTCCAATGCCGGGCGGAATTAAACCGAATGCCCATTGGCAAATGGGACTTCGAAATATTTTTTTCAAAAATTTATAGGAGTGATCGCCCGGGCCCTGCCCATCGCCATGGCCAATTAAAAACTGTTGGTCATTAAAATTAAAATAGGCCGGCTCAAAATATACTTTCATGTTAAGCTCCTGCTGAAAATAAGTACGAACCCACATATCGTGGTTGCCAACAAAAAAATGCAATACAATACCGGCATCGCTTAACTCTGCCAGTTTACCCAGCAGGCGCACAAAGCCTTTGGGCACTACGGTTTTGTATTCAAACCAAAAATCAAACATATCGCCTACTAAAAAAATTTCCTGCGCTTCGTGTTTGATACTATCTAAAAACTGTACAATTTTTTTCTCCCGTTCCAGGCTTTTTTCATAGGATGGGGAGCCCAGGTGAAAATCTGATAAGAAAAATATTTTTTTGTCAGTAAGTAAGTTCAAAGCGAATAAATTTTATTATTTTCAAAAGTAAAGATTCGTTTGTTAAGCAGCTGTTTTATTGTGGTTTAAAATTCTTCGGTAACCTTAGTGCTAATTTTTTAATTTGTGCATTCATGCTGATTATCTATTCACCTTTACTTACTGCAAGGCTCCAATATACCTGTTCCTTTATTTTTAGAGAGCTGATGGGCCAGGTGTATGAGCTAACAACAGATGGCGAAAGGTTTAGTAAGGCGGATGGACCGAAAATAAATTACAGCAACTTATCTCATTTTACCCAAGCCATTACGATACGACCGCAGGGTTTGCTGGAGCAGGCTGGTATTGTAATACAGCCGGTTGAATGTTTTAATTACAATGGTAACAAAGCATTTTTTAAAACCTTATCAGGCGATTTTCCTTTTGATATTTTTGCGGCTGTTTTTTATTTGCTCAGTCGGTATGAGGAATACCTGCCACACTCAAAAGATATGTACGGACGGTATGCGCATGAAAATTCATTGGCATTTAAAGAAGGATTTTTACAACTGCCATTAATAAATATCTGGATACAGGATTTTATGCAGTTCCTGCAAGAGCATTCGTTCTCATCGTCAATTCATCCTTCGCCTTTCACTATTCAGAACAAGCCGTTTGCTCCCATCGCCACTTATGATATCGACATTGCCTATTCTTATAAACACAAAGGATTTTTGCGTAATGCCGGTGGGTTTTTTAAGCAACCATCTTTACAAAGATTAAAAGTTTTGTTGGGCCTTCAGCAAGATCCATATGATAGCTATGAATGGCTGCACCAGTTGCATGCTGCTCATCCAAATGTGCTGCCCATCTACTTTTTTTTAGTGCCGGATAAAAATGGCTTGTATGATAAAAATATTTTGCCCCGGCATCCCGCCATGAAGGCATTGATAAAAAACCATGCAGCAAAATATACAATTGGGTTGCACCCAAGCTGGCAAAGTGGCGATGCTGAAAATCTTTTAAAGGAAGAAAAAGAATTATTGGAAGCCATTGCCGGCCAACCAATCACTGCATCCCGTCAACATTTTTTACGATTTAATTTACCACAAGGTTATCAGCGATTAATTGATGCAGGTGTTACAGCTGATTATTCCATGGGATATGGCAGTGTCAATGGTTTCAGGGCATCGGTTGCCAGTTCGTTTTACTGGTATAATTTACAAACAGACGATTCAACCCACCTGCGGATTCATCCTTTTTGTTTTATGGAAGCTAACTCTTTTTACGAACAACATTTTACGCCACAACAGGCATTGGAAGAAATGAAATACTATTATGCTGTTTGTAAAAATGTGCAGGGTGAATTTATCTCCATATGGCACAATCATTTTGTTGGAACTGATAAATTGTTTGAAGGCTGGAAGGAAGTGTATGAAGAATTTATGACTGTTTGTAAGTAGGTTAAGATAATTGCACAGGCCCTTAAAAATGCAGGATTTATGGAAATGTATCATCCTGCCTATCATGAAGGAATTAATACTTGGTTGCTGAATAAAGATGTTCAGTACACGAGTGCGACGCCACCAATGCTCAATAGAAGTGCAAAAGATTGGCTAACAAAAATTTAAAAGCCTTCTTATTCCAGCTCCTCCTTCATCAGCTTTCTGCTGTTTCGTTTTACGCTGTAGTTTACTAAATACACGCCAAATAAGGTAACTACTGCACCCCAAAAAATATTGATGGTGAGTGGTTCGTTTAGCAGCAGACCGGCAACAATTATTGCTACCATGGGGTTAAA
>JANPNY010000065.1:0-4089 GCA_031427745.1 Chitinophagaceae bacterium
ATGCAACGATGCTTACTTGTACACCTTCTTTATTTTTTTTTACCATTAATAACAATTTCACAGGTATCAGTACTTACTCAGCACAATAATACAGGCCGCACAGGATGGGACGATAAAGAAGTTTTGCTTAACCACACAAATGTATTGCCCGGTAAATTTGGTTTAACAGGCACGCTTGCAGTAGATGATGAAGTGTATGCCCAGCCATTAATTGTTCCTGCAGTTTCCATTGGTAGTTATAAAGGCAACGTATTATTTACAGCTACAGTTAACAATACTGTATATGCTTTTAACGCAAACGATGTGTCTGAACCGGCACCTTTGTGGCAGGTAAACCTAAACCCTCCCGGGCAAAGGGCACCCGATATATTCGATCTTAAAGACCCTGTGAATGGTAAGCCCTGCGGCGGCAACTACCGTGATTTTTCAGGAAAGCTCGGGTTGGTAGGAACACCCGTGATTGACAGTGTTTCTAAAACATTGTATGTGGTTATTAAAACCATTGATGCCAATGGTATTTTTTATTCGTACCTGAATGCGCTGGATATTACCACCGGTCTGCAGAAAGCTGGTAGTCCGCACCTAATTGCTGCACAGGTAAATGGTACAGGTGAAGGGAGTAAAAATGGTATTGTGAAATACGATGCCAAATACCAGAATCAGCGGCCCGCCTTGTTGCTATATAATAACACAGTTTATGTTGCCAGTGCTTCTCATTGCGATTGGGGCCCTTATCATGGGTGGATATTGGGTTTTGATGCCGGTACACTCAACCTGCAATACACTTACAACGCCACACCCAACGGCTGGGCGGCGGGTATTTGGATGGCCGGGCAAGGCATTTCTTTAGGAGAAGATGGCAACCTTTATGTGGCAACAGGTAATGGCACCACAGGGGCAGACAATAATGATTTTAATGGCGGACGAAGTGAAAGCCTGATAAAACTTTCACCACAATTAAAAATGCTGGATTGGTTTACGCCTGCCAATTATGATTATCTTGATCAGCAGGATCTGGATTATGGTTGTGACGGCGTGCTGATGATACCCAACTCCAGCCTTACTGTTTCCGGCTCCAAAGAAGGTATTTCTTATGTTGTAGACTACAACAATATGGGCAGACTTACCCCAGGTAATGCACAGGTAAAAGATACCCTTGAATTTAACCCTAACCGCACAGGGTATGTGCATGTGCATGGCTCGCCGGTATATGCAAAACTGGGCGATAAAGAATATGTGTATGCATGGGCAGAAACATTTAAACTAAGGCAGTTTGAGTTTAACAGAAACGCCGGTACTTTCCTTGATAATTTTAAACAGGGTCAGCGCAACCTTGATAATGGCATGCCCGGTGCCATGCTAAGTATTTCCAGCAACTTGCAGGATACTGCTTCTGCCATTGTTTGGGCTTGTTTCCCGAGCAATGGAAATGCCAATAATCAAGTTAGGCCCGGTTCTTTAGCAGCGTACAGGGCAAACGATGTTAGTACCGGTGAACTATGGAACAGTAACATAAACCAGCTGGATGCTGTAGGAAAATTTGCAAAGTTTAATGCTGCAACCATTGCAAACGGAAAAGTATTTGTACCCACTTTTTCTAACTGTATAAAAGTGTATGGGTCGGTATGCACCAGTACTGCTGGTATAACTTACGCCAATGGTAATGGGTTAAAGGCTGAATATTTTACCAGCACAGTAACAACTGAATTTCCAGCTGCGGCCACATTAATAAAGCTTGATAAAGCCATTAATTTTAACTGGGGAACAGGAAGTCCTGCTCCCATTATAAGCAACGACAATTTTAAAATACGCTGGACGGGAAAACTAAGGCCGCTTTCCGACGACAATTATACTTTTTACATAACCGCAGGAGATGGTGTAAGGCTATGGATAAATAATATGCAATTAATTAATAACTGGAGCGATAATCCTATAAAAACTTATACAGCAACTATCCTGCTTCAAAAAAATGTTGATTACGATATAAAGCTGGAATATTATTCGGCTACCAATGCTGCTTCCTGCATACTCCAATGGAGTGCTGCCGATGTTTGCAGACAAGTAATTCCTGTATCGCAGTTGTTTGCACCTGTTGCATCCTGCACTGGTAATGGTGCAGGTTTAAACGCAGCATATTTCAGTAATACAGTGGTGGCGGCTCCTTTTCCTGCTACGCCAACAACTACCTTAATTGTACCTCAGATCAATTTTAATTGGGCAGCTGGTTCGCCTGCAGGTATTAGCAACGACCAGTTTAAAGCAAGGTTTACCGGTAACTTAACAACTACCGATGAAGGTACCTACACATTTTATGTAACAGCAGATGATGGCATCAGGTTATGGGTTAATAACCAGTTACTGGTAGACAGTTGGATCGACCAGGGTGCTACCGAATACCAGGCGACTATTAACCTTTCTGCCTGCACAGATTACCCGGTAAAAATTGAATATTATGAAAACGGAGGAGATGCCGTTTGTAAATTTGAATGGAGCGGCCCGCTTACAGACAGACAGGTAGTGCCTGCACAACAATTAAATACCAAAGAAGAAGTAACAATGAAAGCATTGTTTGCGGTATATCCAAACCCGGCGAACGATTTTATAACCATTGTATCAAAAGATAATTTTAAACAGGGAGATGAAGTAATTATATATGATATGCTAGGACAAAAATTAATCAAAACCATTATCAGTGCAACAGGCAGCAATAAAATAAATGTTCCCCTCGCTCTTTTTATGTCAGGTGTGTATGTAGCCAGCATCATTTCAAATGTTGGAACCAACAATATAAAATTTGTAAAAAAATAGAATCACTTTCTGCCGGATTTTTATTTGTAGTAAAATAAGGTTTCCTTTTGTTTAGGGCATTTTTATGTAAACGAGAAAACTCATTCTAATAATAATAACAGGCAGTCGAATTCAAATAGTAACACAGGATCGCTTAACAGATATAAGCGGATGGATAAATCAAATATCTTCTTTTGCCATCAAATATGTTTGCTCTCTTACTAATTTAATATAGCGGCCGGTTAAAATTACCCGGATTGTTATTGGCACTGTGTCTTGACTGAGAGTTATTTCTAAAAATTCACTAATGGCGACAAAACTTTTCGACAATAGGAAAAGTTAAGACAGCATTTTAAATAAGAGCAAGTTTTGTAAAGAATGCTTGAGGTAAAAGTTCTTCTTAAAAAATATTGTAATTAATAGACACCGAAAAGTGTCCGGCGCCCTGAGGAAAGGAGGTTGTTTATTGTGTTACAGGTTGGCCCCGTCAAAGGTGTTGCCTTGTTTTACATCACCTGTTTCGTAGCCTTTTTTAAACCAGTACATTCTTTGAGCAGACGTACCATGCGTAAATGCATCCGGCACCACTCTGCCTGTTGATTGCTCCTGTAGCCGGTCGTCGCCTATTTGGTTAGCGGCATTCATGGCTTCTGCTATATCTCCTGCATCCAGGGCGTTTTTGTATTTGTCTTCGTAATGTGCCCACACACCGGCATAAAAATCTGCCTGCAGTTCCATCATTACCGACAGCCGGTTGCCTTCCGTTTCGTTCGCCTGCGATCTTAACTTATTTATTTTACCGGCAGTTCCCATCAGGTTTTGTATATGGTGGCCTACTTCGTGTGCCACTACATAGGCCATGGCAAAGTCGCCTGGTGCATGTAGCTTTTTTTGCAAATCCTCGTAAAAAGAAAGGTCAATATATAACTGCCCATCGCCGGGACAATAAAAAGGACCGGCAGAAGATCCTGCGTTGCCACAGGCAGACGAAACGGCGCCCCGAAACAATACCAGCCTGGGCTCCTGGTACTGGCTTCCCATATCTGTAAATAATTTATTCCACACATCTTCTGTTTCTGCCAGCACCACTTTTACAAATGCTGCCCGTTCATCATCTGCACTTTTCTCTGCGGCTGTAAGCTCTGTTTGCTGCTGTGTATTAATAGCAGGTATTTGCGAAGGATCGATGTCGCCGCCGTTCATAAAGGTGCTTACGAGGTAAATGATTACTCCGATTATGCCGCCACCTGCTACTATTCCACCACCCAGGCCACGGCGGTCGTCTACATTGCTACTTTCTCT
>JANPNY010000066.1:0-1685 GCA_031427745.1 Chitinophagaceae bacterium
GAAATTTTACGGGAATGTAACCACAATAAGAAAAAGAAGTTCAAGTATTTGATAAATGACTGGGGGGTAGATTTGCAAAGTGAACATGAACGTTACCTGGTAGAAAAGCATTTTAAAAAACCCGTTATTTTAACCAATTATCCTGCCGCCATTAAATCATTTTACATGCGGATGGATGACAACTGTTCCCCCGGCAGGCAAACGGTATCGGCCATGGATATATTGGCACCGGGCATTGGTGAAATAGTAGGTGGCAGCCAGCGGGAAGAACGATTGGATAAACTTACGGAACGTATGGATGCCATGCATATTCCGGCCGAAGAATTAAGCTGGTATTTAGATACCCGAAGGTTTGGATCTTGCCCTCATGCCGGCTTTGGGCTTGGGTTTGAGCGGTTGGTTCAGTTTGTAAGCGGCATGGGTTATATCAGTGTTGTTATTCCTTTTCCAATGTTTCCAAAAAGTGCTGAGTTTTAGCCCCCTGGCCCCCAAAGGGGAACAAAGGCAGCTGCTTTTTCAAAGAAAGATCATTTTGTAAACCGGGGCTTGGTGCCCCGGTTTTTTAATTTGTAATGAAGTACTAAATTATCTACCCATACCAAATTTTAATTCCGCAGCTTATATTCATTTTTACATCCACTTTAATTTCATTTACTTTTGTCGGCGTCTCCTTTTAGTTATCAATAATATAATTTCAATTAATGAAGAATACAGCATTTACAGCAAAACATATTGCACTAGGTGCAAAAATGGCTGAGTTTGCAGGTTACAATATGCCTATCAGCTACAGCGGTATTAATGATGAACATGCTGCCGTACGCAACAATGCAGGTGTCTTTGATGTGAGCCACATGGGCGAATTTGTATTAAAAGGTGATAGGGCGCTTGATTTAATTCAGCGGGTAACCACCAACGATGCAGCTAAACTAACCAAAGGAAAAGCCCAATATAGTTGCCTTCCAAATAATACCGGTGGAATTGTGGATGATTTACTGGTGTATTGTTTAGAAGAAAACAAAGCCTATATGTTGGTTGTAAATGCCAGTAATATTGATAAAGACTGGAAGTGGATCAGCGCCCACAACACAGGTGGCGTAGAGATGCTCAACATCAGCGACAAAACCTGTCTGCTGGCCATACAAGGCCCCAATGCCACCAAAATTTTACAGCCACTTACGGATATTGACATCCTCAATATGAAGTATTACACTTTTGCCAAAGGCAAATTTGCTGGAGTAGAAAATGTACTGGTAAGTGCAACAGGCTACACCGGTTCGGGTGGTGTGGAAATTTATTTTGAAGATACAGATGGTAATTCGGAAAAAATATGGGATGCTATTTTTGAGGCTGGTAAAGCTGCAGGCATAAAACCAATTGGCCTTGGAGCAAGAGATACCTTAAGACTGGAAATGGGTTTTTGTTTATATGGAAATGATATCGATGATACCACCTCGCCATTAGAAGCAGGCCTTGGCTGGATTACCAAATTCACCAAAGACTTTACTAACAGTGCTTATTTTGAAAAACAAAAAGCAGACGGGGTAACTAAAAAACTGGTTGGTTTTGAAATGCTGGAAAAAGGCATTGCCCGTCATGATTACCTGATTAAAGATTTTGAAGGCAATTTTATTGGCAAGGTAACCTCAGGCACACAGTCGCCTTCCCTCGGCAAGGCCGTGGGGCTT
>JANPNY010000067.1:0-2593 GCA_031427745.1 Chitinophagaceae bacterium
CAATCTGCGAACCCCACTGAGCAACTGGAATTACTGGTGACTGAGTGATTATCGCAAGCCGAGCAAGACCTGTCTTTGCAATCATAGGCCAGCCATTTGCATCACGTGTCAGCGTGCCCTCTACCGATATCACCAAGGGTAGATTTCTCTACTTTGCTTTGCAGGTTTTTAACTGCTTTCTTGGTTACTTCAGCATCTGCTTTTTTCTCTTTAAATTCAGCTTGCTTTACTTCTTCAATTGCTTGTTCCCACAGGCGGGTGTGGCTTAGCACAATGCGTTTGTCGTTGCGGTCAAATTCAATTACCATGAATTGTGCAATTTCATCAGCATTTACGTTTTTACCATCTTCTTTTAAAAGATGACGGGTTGGCGCAAAACCTTCTAATCCGTATGGCAATTGAACTACAGCACCTTTATCGTCTTTTTTAATAACGGTACCTTCGTGTATACTACCAACCGGGAAAGTGCTTTCTAAGCTGTTCCAAGGATCTTCTTCAATTTGTTTGTGTCCTAACTGAAGTTTACGACCATCTTTATCGATGTTCATAATAATTACTTCAATAGCAGCACCCACTTTTGTGTATTCGTTCGGGTTGTTGAAACGTTTCAACCAGCTTAAATCGCTGATGTGAATCATGCCGCCGATACCGGTAGCCAATTCAATAAACACGCCATACGGAGTGATGTTTTTAACCGTACCTGTATGCTTGCTTCCTTCAGGAAATTTAACGTTAATATCGCTCCATGGATCGTTGGCCATTTGCTTGATAGACAAACTCATTTTACGGGTGTCTTTGTCAAGGGTTACAATCTTAGCTTCGTACTCGTCGTTTAGTTTAAAGAACTCTTTAGCATTAACCGGTGTATTAGCCCATGTAATTTCACTTACGTGTACCAAACCTTCAACACCTGGCATAATTTCTAAGAAAGCACCGTAGTCTTCGATGTTTACAACTCTACCTTTTACTACTTCACCTTCTTTAATATTTTCGCTCAGGGTATCCCAAGGATGAGGAGTCAATTGTTTCAAGCCAAGGCTGATCCGTTTTTTGTCATCATCAAAATCCAATACCACCACGTTAATTTTTTGATCCATCTTCAATACTTCACTTGGATGGCTTATGCGGCCCCACGAAATATCAGTGATGTACAATAAACCATCTAAGCCGCCAAGGTCAAGGAATGCACCAAAGTCAGTAATATTTTTAATGGTACCTTCTAATACCTGTCCTTTTTCTAATTTGCCTATAATTTCAGCCCTTTGTGCTTCAATATCGCTTTCAATAAGTGCTTTGTGAGATACAACAGCGTTCTTAATGGTCTCATTAATTTTAACCACTTTAAACTCCATTGTTTTACCAACAAACTGATCATAATCCGTTACAGGCTTCACATCAATCTGAGATCCTGGTAAGAAAGTTTCCATTCCGAAAACATCCACGATAAGACCACCTTTAGTTTTGCTGGTAACCAAACCAGTAACAATTTCACCGGTTTTGTGCAGTTCCATAATTCTTTCCCATGCACGGCTTGTACGGGCCTGTTTACGGCTAAGGTGTAAGTTGCCATCTCTGTCTTCTTTTTCAACCACCATTACTTCAATGATGTCGCCTACTTTTAATCCGCCAACAATATCCCTGAATTCGTTCAAGGAAATTAATCCATCGCTTTTAAATCCAATGTTTACAACAGCATCTGTTTTGGTGATGGCTTCAATAGTAGCCTGAATCATTTCACCATCGTTAATTTGCTTAAAAGTGTCGTCGTACACTTTGTCGTACTTTTCTTTTTCTGCCTGGTTGTAGCTGCTAACATTGCGTTTGTCTACACTCCAGTCAAAATCGTCGTGTGGTGTTACAATTCTTTCTACCACCGGCGCTTGGGCAACTACCGGTTCAACGGCAGCAGTTTCTTCTGCAACTACTTCAGGAGTAGTTTCCATGCCGATTGTTTCGGCACTAGTCGCAGGCACATTTGTTACCGCAGCAGATTCTGCTTCGGGAGAAGCAGCACCTTCCTGTGCATCTGCGTTTAATTGTTTAATAATGTTGAATGACATAAAATAACCCCGGGGTTTTTTTAACGGGGCTGCGAAGGTAGGGCTTTTCAGGCTTTTTTTGCCACACAACAGCATTTTTTTTAATGGCTGCAAAAGCTGTTTTTGAGACGGGCATTGCCGCTATGTGGTTCTTCATTGGCGACGCTCCGTTCAACGGTAAATCATTGTGGATCTTTTATCGGCAGTATTAAAAGACTACCTGGGAGAAACAGGTTTGCATCTCTAACAAAAAAGGGATCACCTTCCTTTCGTGGGGAGTAAGAGAACAAAGGCATTGTTTATGAAATATTTTATAGTCTGTAAGAAGTATCAGATATGCATATTTTAATAGAATAGCCACATTGATTTTAATCTGCTTTGCACCCTTTGCCCCAGCGGGGCAATCTCTTTGTAGAAAATAGTTTAGATTTATTTTGCCCCAACGGGGCAACCTGATAAATCAAAAGATTAACCAATGTAGGAGGTTGCCCCTCTGGGGCAAAATACTTTATCTTTCACTATCTACAAATAGGCTACGCCTCTGGCGTAATTGA
>JANPNY010000068.1:0-2184 GCA_031427745.1 Chitinophagaceae bacterium
AGGTGAAAAAAAGACCGCACATTTAAAAACCGCAACATGCTGCTACGTTGTATGTTTTGCCCCAGGTAGGGTTTTATACTTAACGATGGTAAAGTTTGCATTTGAAAACGGACCAACAGACCAATTAAAAAATAGTAAATAATGTAAGAGCAAAAAACTGTAACAGGCTCTTTACCCGGTAACAACTCCCGGATAATAAAAGGCAGGGCAATACCCAATGCGGCCACTTCCAGCAGAATAAACAAGAAGAAAATACCGAGGATAATTTGTAAAGCCAGGCTTTTATTGGCGTTGCGTGCCCGGCAAAATCCCAGCCATTGGTGGTGTAAAAAATCAGATATTTTCATTGGTGATTTTTGTAATAGAATTCGTAAAAATAGAAAAAGCATCGCCAATTCCCCTTAAAAATAAAAAGGGGGGTTAATAAAAAGAATTAGGAAGACCAGCTCATGGGTACATTTTAAATTGTCGCAATATCAGGCTTTTTAAGGGCGGTGGGGACATCGCCCTCGGCGGACGCCCCGGTTGGTGCCCCCACCAACCGGGGACAATTTGAAATGTACCTAGGTTCATTTACTTCTAAAAACTTCGGGATATCTAACTAAATTAAGCTACATTTGCAAAAAAATTTAAAAATGATAAACGAAGCAGTAGCCAAATTCATCGAAGCTGGAAACCTTTCTAAGAAGGCAGTAAAGATTGAATTTAAAAAAAGAAATACGATTCTGGGGATATTTGTTCAGTCGAATGACTACGACGATCTTAAATCAAAAAACTTTTGGCGCATTGTAACAGAAACTCATATCAGCGAGTGGATGGAATCGAAAGATAACAGGTTGGCAAAAATATTCAGTGGTGCAGAATTCAACAGAATTACTTTGCCAAAGCAAACACCGGTAGTTTCACCGTAGCCCATATTTAACCGGCTGTATTCAATTTCGTACCAGCTTGCTATTTTCCATCTGGGATTAAAAAATCAATTAACGTTCAAAAGAACTTTTCAGTAGCATAAGCGTATCAAAACAATTAATATAGCATTCAACAAATAATACAAACTCAATAAAAAAGGTTCAACTGTCTACCAGTTGAACCTTTTTTATTGTATACGATCGTCCCTTAATTTGCCACAGCTTCCATGTAACTCTCTATTGGCTCGCAGGTACAAATTAAATTTCTATCGCCATAAGTATTATTTACCCTGCTGATGCTTGGCCAGAATTTATTGCTTTTTATATGTGGCAAGGGAAATGCTGCATGCTCCCTTGTATATGGTTTCGTCCACTCGTTAGCACAAATTACCCGTTGCGTGTGTGGGGCATTTTTCAAAACGTTGTCTTTTTTATCTGCTCCCCCGTTTTCAATGGTTTTTATTTCATGATAAATGCTAATCAGCGCATCACAAAAACGGTCAAGCTCTGCTTTGTCTTCACTTTCCGTAGGCTCAATCATTAACGTGCCAGCTACCGGAAACGAAAGGGTAGGAGCATGAAATCCATAATCCATTAAGCGCTTGGCAACATCTTCTGCTTCAATACCGGCACTTGCTTTAAACGGTCTCAAATCAACAATAAATTCATGCGCTGCTGTGCCGTTTTTGCCGCTGTACAATATTTTGTAATACTGCTCCAACCTTACTTTCATATAATTGGCATTTAAAATGGCATACACGGTTGCATTGCGGATTCCGTTGTAACCTAACATTTTTATATAGGCATAACTAATCAGTAAAATACTTGCACTACCATAGGGAGCTGCGGAAACCTGTCCTCCGTTGGTCGTTCTTTCTGTTGCCGGTAAAAAAGGAACCAATTGTTTGGCCACACATATAGGCCCAACACCAGGCCCACCGCCGCCATGCGGAATGGCAAAAGTTTTATGCAGGTTCAGGTGGCAAACATCTGCACCAATCATACCTGGGCTGGTAAGTCCCACCTGTGCATTCATGTTGGCGCCATCCATGTATACCTGTCCGCCATTTTCATGGATGATGTTGGTAATTTCAATGATGCTTTCTTCGTAAACACCATGCGTACTTGGGTAAGTAACCATTAGGCACGATAAGTTCGCTTTGTGTAAAATAGCTTTTTCGCGAAGCTCATTCACATCGATATTTCCTTTTTCATCGCATTGAACCAATACAATTTTCATCCCACACATCGCCGCGGTAGCAGGGTTGGTGCCATG
>JANPNY010000069.1:0-4816 GCA_031427745.1 Chitinophagaceae bacterium
AACGCAATTACCTCAAATCCCCTTTGTTTGTTTTTGTTGTAATACTCAGTGAGGAAAGCAGTTTCATCCATACAATTGGGGCACCAGCTGCCCATTAATTGTATCACTACCGCTTTGTTTTTAAAACGTTCGTCATTTATAGAGACCGGCTTATCTTCTAAATTATTAAAAGTAAAATGCAGGCTTTCTTCGCCAGGTTTTACAAACATTTCTACCGATTCCATAGGTACTTTTGCGTTTGCATTTTTCACAGCACTCCAGTTTTCCTTATAGGTTCCACCAGAATAAAATACGCCATTGGAAATGCTTTGATCAGTTCCAATTTTTGCAGTAAATAAAAATGCATGCCCACCATCAAAGCCGGATAAAAACAAAGAGTCTTTTGTTACAATGCCTTCCAGGTAACGGTAATCGCCTGTTGCATTCAAAAAAGTTCCTGTTAGTTTATTGCCTGTTTGTTTAAATTCTGCTACAGATATTTTATCACTTGCACTGTTGGGAAAAGATGCTGCCCAGCGACCGGAAATATTTTTATCTGCAATTGTACGTGCAATAAATCTTGCTCCTCTATATGAAGCACTAAAGGGGATAACCTGCGTTTTTACAGCGCCGTTTTTAATCCAAACACCGGATAATTTATTACCGGATTTTTTTAACCTGAATTGAGATTCAAACACCGGCATCTGCACTAAAAGTGAATCTCCGTTTAAAGCAATATTGGTTACTTTAATTCTTTCTGCTGCATTGCGTATGTACCAAACGGGCTTACCTTTTTCAGTTTTCCATTCAAACGTAAAAGCTATGCTGCTGCCATCTGTTCTGTTCAATTGAGCGCTCCATCGTCCCTGCTGTGCTTTAATAGAAAGACAGCATGACAGCAGCATCCATATCATCGTACCAATTTTTATCATTGCTATAATTATTTTCGTGAAGATATAAAGCATATGCAATAACAACCATTAATATTTTCGGGTAAAAAATCAGTAGAAACTGTTTTATGTTCTATTCATCTTTCAAATAAAATAAACAGGCAGCAACGCTACATGAATTCTTTCCACATTCTTTTTAAAATATGTTTTCAAAATTTTTTTAACTAAGCAGGCATTATCAAATGTGGTATGGTTTAGGATTTATTGAATTAAAATTAATTCCTGATTTCAAAACTTTAAGCCCGGGCCTTTTTAGGGCTTGTATTATTTTCTTTGGTATTTTTATCAAGCAGGAATTAAATGATCCGTTCTATTTTAAAGAGCACTATAAAATTATATTATGGCAGGAATATTAGATTTAGTAGGCAATACGCCCCTGGTTGAATTGAAAAAATTAAACCTGAATAAAAATGTAACTATTTATGGAAAATTGGAAGGTAATAACCCCGGCGGCAGCGTAAAAGACAGGGCTGCCTACGGCATGATAAAAGGGGCCATTGATCGTGGTGAAATTACACCTGGAATAACATTGGTAGAAGCTACCAGCGGTAATACAGGGATTGCATTGGCCATGATTGCCAGCTTGTTTGGCGTGCCGATAGAATTGGCAATGCCCGAAGATGCAACGAGGGAAAGGGTTTTAACCATGGAAGCTTTTGGCGCCAAAGTAATTTTAACACCGAAGGCGCAGTCCATGGAAGGTGCCATCGATTATGCCAATGCACAGGTTGCAAAAGGGGGTTACCTGATGTTAAATCAGTTTGGCAACGAGGATAATCCTAGAATGCATTACGCCAGCACCGGCCCCGAAATATGGCGGGATACCCGTCAACAGGTAACTCACTTTATTTCATCAATGGGAACCACAGGCACCATAATGGGCGTTTCAAAATATTTAAAAGAACAAAACCCCAACATACAGATTATTGGCTGCCAGCCCACAGATGGATCTAAAATACCCGGCATACGCAAATGGCCGGAAGCTTACCTGCCCACTATTTTCGATAAAAAAAGAGTGGACAGAATTATAGAAATTGCTGAAAAGGATGCCCGTATTATGGCGAAAAGATTGGCAAGAGAGGAAGCCATCTTTAGCGGGATGAGCAGTGGTGGAGCAGCACATGCAGCTATTGAACTTGCAAAGGATTTATCGGCGGGTGTAATTGTTTTTATCGTATGCGACAGGGGAGACAGATACCTGAGTTCTGATTTATTCGATTGAAGTTAAGGGCGATAGTACCTAAACAATTAAATCATTTATTAAATAAAAAAGAACCTGTCTACACCTTTGAGATAGGCTCTTTAATTTAAAACAGGCTGCTAATAAATATCAGCCTCTTCTTTTTCAACAGTCGGTATGGCCCGGAGAAAATCGTCATAGCCTTCTTCATTATCATGGTTGCTATAGGCACCATAAGCATCTATACTGTATCCAATTAATCCATCATTGGCTTCTATCAAATAAATAACAGATGAATCGGATGGGTCGGATGAGTCGCCTTCAAAACGATAGGTTCTGATAATCTTTAGTTCTGTTGCCTCGTAATGTTTACCGGACGGTGCTCCAAATTTTCCTTCGGAAAATCTAAATTCATTGTCATATTTTTTTAATCTGAGTTTTTCTAAAACCTGGCTCAATGTAGTCATCATAATTTTTTCTTTTTTTTGTTTAGAACGGTTCTTTTATTATTAAAATAAACATTGTAAAATGCAGGCGCTTCCGGGCCTGCAATAAATTAATCAGCCGAAGAAAAAGCGTTTTCAATTTTGTGCATCAAAGACGAAACCGGGCCCTCCATTTTATTGGTATTATCATCTAATGATTCATCGTTAAGTAGGTCTCCTATTTTTAATTTGGCTGGTAAATACCTTAATATTTCATGGCGCTGGGAGGTGAGCAGTGTTTTAAGGTTGTCATCTTTACTGGTTGCTGCATCACCATTCTTGTACGCATCTAGCGAAAGAAAGCCAGTTGCTACTTCCTCCAATTTCGTTTTTACAGTATCAACTGTTTGATCAGTATGTACTGCAATTTTTTCAGTAATATCTCCTTCGTTAACAAATATGGAAGACAGTAACGCTGTCGCCGTATCCTGAGAGGAAATTAAAAATGCCCCTTCTGTTGTTCGGGTTGCTTTGTATAATCCTGCCAGAAATGTTATTAGTACAGCCTGCCGTAATTCATCAAACTCAGCTGCATTTTCGGGAAGGCCGGTAGTGGCATCAATTACCTGAAGAGCCGGATAGTTTAATGTTTGTTGTAATTGTTCTGGAATATTCATAATGTAGCTTTTAATTGTAAGGGTAAAAAACTATGCCGCATTATTTATCTCCTTTTACTTAATTGATTTCATTGTTATGCTTAAAATGATCGTGGGATTGTGGAATTAAATCCCCTTTCGTGGGCTTCAATACCATTACGGCGGCTTAAACTAAAACAGGGGATGTGTATATTTTTCGTTTGTAAGAATAAAATCAGCATACCAGCGAACTTTACTGATAAAACCAATATTTCTGGCGTTGTTTTTTATTATAATATCAGGCAATCTTGCCACAATAAACTAGTACTTGCGCCTGTTACAGCGTATTTGATACAACAACTGGTTTTTTGTAAGTAACTATTGGGGAAGGTCTGTATAGAATGTTTTTAAAAATGAATGACCAGTTGTTAAACAGCATGTACAATCTTAATTTTTTTTAATGAGACAACTAAAGAAATATATGAAGCACCTGATTGGACCATGGACGTTAGTAAAAAAAACCATGGAAAGTTTTATTGATGATGAAGCATTAAAGTTCAGCGCTTCCTTATCTTATTATACCATTTTTTCTATTGCACCTTTAATTATAATTGTTGTTTCAGTTGCAAGTTTGATGTTTGGCCAGGATGCGGTGGAGGGCAGGGTTTATTACCAGATTAAAAGCCTGATAGGTTCCGATGCGGCGTTGCAGATACAGCATATAATTGCTACCGTTCAACTACAGGATAAAGGCATTGCAGGAACCATCGCAGGTTTAAGTATCCTGTTTTTTGGGTGTAACAGGTGTTTTTACCGAAATACAGAGTTCAATCAATTATATATGGGGTGTTAAGGCCAAGCCTAAAAAAGGAATTCTGAAATTTATTACCAATCGGTTGTTGTCTTTTTCACTTATTATCAGCATTGGTTTTATATTAATGGTGTCGTTGCTGGTAAATTCTATCATGGATATTTTGTACGACAGGCTTCAACATCTTTTGCATATTACCGAAGCATCTGTAGTAGTTTTATATGGCCTTAATATGGTGTTCATCTTTGTTGTAATTACAGCATTGTTTACAGTAATATTTAAAGTATTGCCCGATGCGTATATAAAAATGAAGGATGCTTTATTGGGGGCATCATTTACCGCAGTTTTATTTATTTTAGGTAAATTTTTAATTGGCCTTTATGTGGGCAAAGCCAACCTGGGTGTTACTTATGGCACGGCAGCTTCCATCATTATAATATTGGTTTGGGTGTATTATACTTCTATCATTTTGTACCTTGGGGCCGAGTTTACAAAAACCTACGCTAAGCTTAAAGGTGGTGGTATTAAACCCAATGCACAGGCAGTATACATTATTAAAACAGAGTCAATTGAAGTGCCAGCCTGATGGTTAATTTATCTTTCAGGTAATATTTATAGAATAATTATTTTAAACCGCAAAAGCTTACACAGGCTTGTCAGCCTCTATTTACTTCTTTGCCTTAATGCAAAGAAGTAACAAGAAAAATCAAGGCTTCATAAAAAAGACTAAAAATTTGAATGTTTGTCTAAAATGAAATTAGCTCAATCTTCTGAATATGCCCCAACTTTTTGTACAACCTACGGGCAAATTGCAATTCCTGTCATTTGTAACACCA
>JANPNY010000070.1:0-10381 GCA_031427745.1 Chitinophagaceae bacterium
TTTTACATCCGGGAGTATTACAAATATGCAAGGGTAAGCCCTATTTCAAGCGGTGTAGAATTGGCATGGGGGGCTATGGGTAAACCTATAGGTGCAGGTGTGTTCAATGGTGCACTATACAGATTTGAACAAATTTATGCCACGCAGGATAGTACCGGCAGCAGCGGCCTTATCAGTTGGCAGGATAGCAGATACATACCCGGAGACAATAGTGGCGATAACATTTACATGCGTCACCTTGATAAACTGGATGTGCATAATTATTTACCCCCGGTTAAGAAGATAATATTGTTGCCCAATCCTTACGGACCTTCTTATATTAATCCTTCGGTTCTGTTTGGCACAAGTAAAAATTACACAGCCCTAGAAGCATACTCGTCTTATGGCACCAATCCCGGTACCTCGCCCATCATAGAAATACTTGACAACAATTACCTTGGCCAGGTACAGGCCACCATCTATCAACACAGCAGCACCATACGCCGATACCAGGGCAGGCCCTATCTTAATCGTAACTATACCATCAAATCGGACAGTGTGCCTCCGAACCTAAGTATGAGTATGATATTGTATTTTACTACCGAAGAGTTCAGTGCATTAAAAGCTGCTGATTTTTCTATTGCCGATCCTGGCTACCTGTCAGTAATAAGGCAACCGAGTACTGTGGTGGCCGCTGGCACAACATATGCACCTGTTGCAGGCGAAGAGGTAATAACGCCTTTATCATGGGATAGCGTTGATGGCGGCTACGCCATCAGGTTTTTAGCTTCCGGTACAGGTAATTTCTTTGTCCAAAAAATGTTGAGCACCAGTGTATGTGCTTCCGTTAATACAACCTTTACTTCTAATATTACGGGTACTACTTACCAATGGCTGGTAAGCACAGGGGGAAATTTTCTACCAATATCTAACAATGCTAATTACAGCGGCACTACTACTGCCACCCTTAAGCTAACCAATATACCAGCTTCTTTTAACGGCTACCGCTACCGTTGCGTAATAGACGATACAAAATTGAGCAATGCCTTTTACCTACAGGTAGCCAATACATGGACCGGCTCAGTAAACAATCTTTGGGAAACACCCGGTAACTGGAGTTGCGGCGCCATACCGGACGCTAATACCGATGTAATTATCAACAGCGGAGCACCCACTATAAATTCTAATTCTGCAACCTGCCGTAGTATAATAGTAAGCCCGGGTGCATCAGTGAATGTAACTGCAGGATTTAAACTGACAGTGACGCACTAGTAGTGATAAGAGGGCGAATTTTTATATGCCGGAGTAATTAGGAAAGTGGCCATTAAAATAAGGCTGTATATTAAATAAGAGATGCTTTTAAGAATGACTTATGCAAAATAAAATCTCCGATAGGTATTTAATTATATCTCATAAAAAAAAGAGGCAACTCTTATTTTGAGAAAGCCTCTTTTCCCGGTTTTATAAAAAGGGAAATACTTATTTTTTTACCACTGGAAAATGCTGTGTTTTTTCATCCAGCAGCACAATTTTGCCTTTTTCAATTTTTGCATCATTAATAACAGACATTGAATCGGTTTTGCCCTTTTTGTCGGTCCAAATTTGTTTGTACCACAGCGTAACCCATTCTTCTGTTTTGTCGCTGCTGATTACAGGTTCCCAATCGTCCATTTTAACGGTCAGGCTAGCATAATTTGCTCGTTGCTTAGTAAACCATTTTTTTAAACTGTCATTGCTAAGTTTGGTATGTAAATAATCAAAGCGAAGCTCTACGCTGTCGCCAAATGAAGCCATACAGGCGTCAATATCACCATTCTCAAATGCCTTTAACCCCTTCATTACGGTGATAGCGTTTTGCTGATTGCCGGCCTGCCAGTTTTGATAAGGTTTACTAAGCATGTAAGGGTACTCCAGTTTTTCTGATGTAGTTGCTGCTGCAGCCGTAGCTGCACTACCCGAGCTGTCGGTTGCCGTTGTTTCATCTTTTGTTGCTCTGTTGCTGCAACCTGCCACGGCTAATGCCATGCAGGAAAAGAAAATCAATTTTTTCATTTAAAATGTTTTTTGTTGTTAAAATAAAAATGCCCGAAAGAATAGGGGACGGGGGTGTATTTCAGAGTGAACGAAGTAGTAAAAAAAGTATAGGGAGAGAAGGTAATACGATAACTTGTAAAATGCAAGTATTTATCTTTTTATTTATGTACGACGCTACCAACCTATCTGGTTAAAAAATTAATGCCGCGTTAACTCTTAACTGATACATAAAAATATCCAGCATCATTAATTCGTGCTTTTAAGAAGCTGTACAAAAACGCAAGGGGCACTCGATTAATAGAAATGCAGCGGGTTGTTAAAAATGCAACGCTGTTGTTTTGTTAAAGTAATTACATGGCTCTCGGGTTACAGCATAAAAAAAGCCCCCAGCTTAAAACCGGAGGCTTTCTAATACACGTTGTTTAAAATACTATTGCTTTACTATGGTACTTATAGTAACGCCATTTACTTTTATCATATAACTACCCGGAGCCAGTTTTGATGGCAGGTTTAGTTGATAGATATTTGATCCTTTAACAGCCAAGTAACTGTTGTTTAATACCCTTCGGCCATTTAAGTCAATCAACTCGATTGATTTTCTGCCTCCCAAAGCATCTGTAAACCGGACAGTTGTCTGGTCTTTTGCAGGGTTTGGAAAAACGCTGTTATCGCTTATGCCGATAATAGATAATTGTTTTCTGGCTGCAGCAGGATATGTATTGGCGAAGCGGCCTGCAGCAGAAAGACCACCACCTACGCCAACAGCATCCCAGGCATTTTTTGTTTGTACCGCTTCGTTACTGCCAATACCGTAAAGGTCTTCGGCAGATTGAATGGAATAAGTTCTTGTGTTGGCGTAATTAGAAGAAGGCACCAGGTAAGTGGTTAGGGTTCTGTACGCAATAGCTTGTGCTTTGGTTATTCCAATGCCACTTACATTGTAAACAAAACCGTTATCGTTGGAGCCCCCACCACCTGCGGTGAGCAGGTAATACCAAAAATTGAGTACGCCACTGTTGGTATGCACGCCGCCGTTATCGGAAGTGCCGGAGTACCAGTAAGTGCCTTTATACGTGTCAGGATCAGAATACGCATTTGGGTTGCTCATAGAACGGATAACATAAAAATCTCCTCCAACCAACCAATCATGCTGAGCAGCAGCGGGCCTTCCAAACCATTCTATAGAAGTGCCAAACACATCGCTAAAGCCTTCATTCAATGCCCCAGATTCATTGCTATACGTAAGGTTGGCGGTAAACGAAGTGAGGCCATGCGTAATTTCATGACCGCATACATCAATGGCAGTTAAAGGTTTGAAGTTATCGCTTGAATTTCCGTCTCCGTAAGTCATCCTGCTGCCATCCCAGAAAGCGTTAAAATAATTCCTGCTGTAATGCACATAACTTTTAATGGCAAAGCCGGCGTTGTTGATACTGTTTCTATTAAAATTCTGCTTATAAAAATCATAGGTTTTTTCTGCTCCCCAATGTGCATCGGTTGCATACTGGTCGAGGTTGCTGTTAACATTATTCCAATTATTATCTGCATCGGTAAAATCGACTGCACGACTGTAGGATGTGCCTTTTTTTAAATTAAATGTCTGGATACCAAGGCCACGACCTGTTTCCCGTAGCCGGTAGCTGCCACTTTGTAATTCTGTAGAAATGTTTTGTGTACCACTGTACCCTGTAACAGCTGTACCGGTTACATCTACATCATGTATCAAATCTGTTGATGCCAGGATGCTGCCATTTGCGGCATCTACATAAACCAATTTTCGGCTAACGGGGGTCTGGGCATAAATATCAAATTTATATGCAAGTCTTGGTTTTGACTTTTCATTTTCGGCTGCCACGTTGTAGTAAACCATCGTAGCTTTTGGAAAAAAGCTGGCGTCGGCGTTACCCGATTCGGCTTTTATAAATGCTTCCTCCTCCATATCCTGCCATTTATAAGAACTTGCCCCAACAAAACGCAGCGCATTGGCCAAAGCATTGCTTTCTGTTATACCGGTTTTAATGCCCAGTTTATTGCCTGTATTATTCATCCAATGACCATTTTGCGCAACCACCCGGCCATTTTTTACATGGCTTATGTACACACTGTTTTCTACCGGAATATTGTTGATTAACTGTTGAAGGCGATAGTGAGTTGTCCCGTTTAAATCGGTTTCTTTTCCAATCAACGCTGCATCCGAAAAAGTGACCTGGTTTTTATCGGATAAAATAATCGCCTTGTTGTTGAAAAAAGGGGCTGCCCTCGATGCGAATTCAACATATTCCGGATGTTCTCCAATTGAGCCCTTTATTACCCTGGAAGCTACCTGAGTGTATCCTTGAAAAGTCATAAGGGCAAATGCGCCAGCGTAAATAAATTTCTTATGCATAAATGGATGTTTGGTGAACAATGAATTCAACGAAAATTTATAGAATTTCAAAATAATCATAATTTGTCGGAAGTGAAATAGACAATCCACGGGTTAGTGAGACAAAAAAATTAAGCTTTTAGTTAGCCTTAGCGATTTTTTTACGAAGAAGTTTTCCCTCAGTAAAAATGACCCCAAAACATAGTTGTAAGCTTTGTTTAGATGTAACAGAAAAATCTACCGTAAATAATGGAATAGCAACAGCAACAAACCTATAATTCTATTCGCCAAATTTTGAATTCCACTGGCGCATGGTGGTTACTTTGCCATCTTTATTAAACCACCATACTTCGTGTAATTCTTTTTTTTCCACTTTGCCATCTGCAAATGTGTCTTCTTCTGAGCCCCATACACAAACAAAATTGTCTTTTTTATCGATGCTGTATAATGGCACCCATGCATGAATGGTAGATTTTGAACTTGTCATACTGCTACGGTACTTCATTGCCATTTCAAGGTTATTTGCTTTTCCACGAGTAACCGATCCATCCGGCATCCATATGGTAATTGTATCTGCAAAATAATCGTGTCTTTTAAGCTCATTATCGTCCCAGTCTTTCCAGATGTTTAGTACAACGTCAACATAAGCAGGGTTACCTAGTTTAAAGTTCGACGAATAATCCGCTTTGTAGGGAGCAGTTTTTTTTTGTGCATAAGTGTTGATAAAAAAACAAACGCAAATCAAAGTGGCGGAGGCCATTGTTACATGTTTCATGTTTATATATTTTTAGGTTAAAAAATTCGTAAATAAAGAGATTTCGCAGAGTGGGAGACAAACCAACGATTATAAACTTACAGTTATTAATTTTTAATTCATAGCATTTTGAATTAATTATTTTAAATGGAAAAGGCTGTGTTGCTAAATTAATACAAAAAAAAACCAGTGTCATCAAGCCTTTCAGCCACAGGATTTAACCGGTAATATATGCACCAAAAAAAATTGGCACCAAATTAAAGTCCGGTGCCAGATAAGCAAGAGTAATAGCACTTTAATTTATTTGCATTCCACACTAAAGTTATCAACAACTGTAGTTATTGAACCATTTGCATTGATGGTAATGTGGAAGTTTGAATGAACTAAAAAGTTGTTGCCAACGCTTTGCCCAATAATACGAAAATTGTTAATGCCTGTTACTTCAAATTATTCATTCACAAATGAGCCTTTAAACTGACCTAAAAATCCTCCTGTTGCCTGGTATTTGTCGCCGGTTATCATACCTGTTCCACTAATTCCTTGTGGTTGAATATGGTAACTGGATCTCACACTATTACCATTGATTGTAAATGTGTTTAACGCATGAAGATTACCACTTAGCAACACATTCTCTCCTGCACCGGCATTAGCACAGGGGATAAACACAAGAATTTCCGTGGGTAGGCTTTCATTTGAATTTAAAGTAGCTGCCCTGCCAGGTAGTAAATACTAAACAAGAAATTAGAAATGTAGAAACAGCTGCATTGCTTCATTATTTTTAATTTCTTGTTCTTATTTCGGGGCTAGGCTCTTTCAGGAGAATGTAAAAAGCCACATCATCAGCATTAAAACAACAACAGTTACATTTTTGCAATGCCTGACGTAAACTTTACCACCGTATTATTAACGGGAGTTACTGTTTTTAAAAAAGCAAAAATCGCTTTAAGGTCATCATCTTTCATTTTACCATACATAGTCCATGGCATGATAGAGTTAAACTCACCCGGCTGCAGTTTTTTGGCTAATGTTGAAGAATCGGAACGGGAATGAAAGAGCGCTAAAAATGCTTCTTCGGTCCATGCACCTGTGCCCGTTGCTTTATCCGGGCTTATATTACCCGAGCGTACAATGCTTCCATCCGGGAAAGGGAATTCTCTACCTCCGCCAAACTCAGTGCCTGACACGAGGCTACCTTTTTCGAATTTGGTATGACATTCCATACATGCTGCTGCGTTTGTCAGATATTTTCCATAATTAACTTTGTCTGTTTCGGGAGGTAGTTGGGTAAAAGAAGCTTTTGCCGGAATGGTGTTGATGATAATGTTCATTGGAAAATCGGGCGTTGATGCCGCTACTTCGTTTTTTACAGGTTGTAAAGTGCGTATGTAAGCGACTATACTGTAAATATCTTCTTCAGCCATACGTCCGTAATAATGATAAGGCATTACAGGGAAAAGGGCTTTTCCTTCTTTGGTTACACCAGTAGTAATCACCCTGACAAGTTCTCCATCCGTATACCGGCTAATACCTGCCGGGGTTATGTTTTTAGAATAAAATGCACCCGGGAAACCAAACCTATGATCAAACAATTCGCCACCCATTCCTAAAGTGCCTTCTTTTGGCGGGCCCGAGAATCTTGACCAGTCTCTTGTGGAATGGCAGTCCATACAAATGGTAACATGGTTGGCCAGGTATTCGCCCCTAGCAACCCGTGCGGCCGTTTTGTTAATACTAACAGTGGGGGCTGCACCTACATTGGGTAAAGCCAGTTTTACATAACCCACAATACCAATAATAATAAGCAGCAGAACAAAGAGTATCATGCTGATGTTTTTAATAATTTTTTTCATTTTAAGGTGGTTGGTTTTGAATAAAACGTAATGTAATATTTTTATTTAAAAGTTTGCAAATAAAATAAAAGTGCGTTTGTAGCACTGTTGCACGGACTGGTTTAAAAAAATATTTTATTGTTTTAATTGTTGCTGAAACAGGAACGCCCATTAATTGGAGGCATTTGATAAAATAAGAGAAATTTAAAGGCGCCTGAAAGGGTAAGAGAATTAAGTTTAAACATAAAGCAGCTGTGCAAACAAAAGGCCTTGCCAGTTTTATTGTATTGGAGCCGGACGGAATTACAAGTTTGTTCAACCAACATGTATTGTGTTTCGCCTCTTTATACAAGCGGTAAAGGGAAACTATTATAACAGATAAGAAAAAAACTTTTTTTTACGTTAACAATACAGGCAAGTTTACAATTGTACCTGCTCCATCATTTAATTAATAATAAATTCGGTAATGTGGCCAAAAAAGGTTGTAGCAACCAAAAGGCGCAGGTTTGAGAACCGGCGCCTTTTGTATAAAGTTAAATTAATAAAGCTAGCTAAAAGCCCATTCAGGACGAATAAAATGGCAGGTGTAGCCGTAAGGATTTTTTTGCAGGTAATCCTGGTGTTCTTCTTCTGCACTCCAAAAATCAGTAGCGGGTACTACTTCGGTAACAACGGTCCCCGGCCATTTACCGGAGGCATTCATTTCACTGATCAATGTTTCGGCTGTTGCCCGCTGCTCTTCATTCAAATAAAAAATGGCGGAACGATAAGACAAGCCACGATCGTTACCCTGCCTGTTAAGCGTGGTAGGATCGTGTATCTGAAAAAAGAACTCCAGCAAACTGCGGTAAGATAATACCAACGAATCAAATTGCACTTCGATGCCCTCTGCATGGGTGCCATGATTGCGATAGGTTGCATTGGGCACATCGCCACCTGTGTAGCCTACTACCGTTGAACGAACGCCGGGTAGTTTGCGGATGAGTTCTTCCACTCCCCAAAAACAGCCTCCGGCCAAAATTGCTTTTTCCATACTAATATTTTTGTGCAAAGTTAGCTATTGATAAATGAAAGCCGCCGCTATCAACTTTTTCAAAAACAGCGAACGATTTTCGCAGTTCGTTTAAAAATTTCTGTTCCGTTGGGTCTTCGAACTATTTCTTTAATCCACCCCGGGGCATTCGTAGCTTTTTCTTGGTGAGATATTATTTTGTCTGCCCAACACCCGGCAACATTTTATTTTTATATCTTTATCCAGCAACGATTCCGGATGGGCCATCCATGGATTTTAGCTTTGCAGCAAGCCATCGCCTTTATAGATAAAACTCAAAACAACCGATAAATGAGAAAGAACTATTTGATAATTGTGCTCACTGCAATTGCAGTTATTTCTTGTAATTCCAACAAGATAGAGAGAAGCGAAAGCAACAAAAATAAATTAGTAGGAACATGGAGACTAGTCGATTATGCTGACTATGATACGATTGCAAAAACATGGATACATCCTTATGGCGTTCATCCAAAAGGTTATTTTACTTATACCAACACTGGCATTGTTAACTTAAATGGCTCCGCAGAAAAGCCAATGGTAATTGCTGCTGACTCTGTCTACACTAAACCAATAACCCTGGGTGCCGTTTTAGATAATGCGTTTGGCTATTTCGGAACCTATTCTATTGACACTGTAAACTCAGTGGTTACGCATCATGTAAAAGGTGGTTCTGTAATGGATTATATCGGTACCGACCAACATCGCCAATTCATTATTAAAGGTGATACTTTGCTAATTGGCGACCCCACTTTTGAAGTTGGAAAAAGAGTATTGATAAGGGAAGAATAAAATGCCTTTACGATAAAGCGACCTAGCCCAACCGTCTGCTGTTATGATTGTAAGATCATTAAAAAGCAGCCCATTTATAATTATTAAACATGATGACACTTTTGCAAAAAAGTTGCTTGGTTCTTTTTATAAATCAACTTATCGCTAATTCCATCCGGAAGCTTTGATATTAACCATCTAACGCATCATTTATAAACATCTCATGATGGGGAATGTATTTCCCAGCAAATATTTTTTTTAATGCCAAATGCTTAGTCTTAGGTTGTAAAATACATGGCATACTTTTTCGACATTTTGCGGTGAACAAATAAGTGAGTCATGATTCAAAGAATCGAGCAGTGTGTAAATAATTATTAAATCAATTTTATCCTATGCTGACGAAGGAATTTAACCTCTAATGCTCCTCCTGTTGGTTAGGATAGGGAGGAATGTTTACAGATTCTCAAAAACCATAAAATGAATATCCTTACAGATTAGGGATTGGAAAAATATTTTAGATTAATTACAAATTTGGCAACAGTGGGTATATAATTATACAACATGCTATCATGGCACATACCCAAAAAGTATTGATATTGATTGCAGAACCAGGCTAGCAATGTTGGCACTCTATTTGGCTAGTATGTAAGTGGTTTTATTAGGATATTATTCCTATTTAAAACCGATTGGGTTCTGGTCTTTATGATCGGGCCCTTTTTTTGTAAATGGCTGTAGCAGTCAACAATTGAAATGAAATTGGCAGGATGCTCCCATGGTATTTTACTGAATAAATATTTTGGTAACCAGCGGGTTCTGTAACTAACCACTCTTAAATCATTCTGGCTTTAAATCGTAGAAGATATTTATCAGGTTGTTTTCTCCAGGCACAGTCGCCAGCATAAATGATTTCCTTTTTTTGCCATCAATAATTTCGAGTACGGATGTATTGGGGGGAATTGACCCGAGGTTGTCTCCAACAAAGGTGATGGTATTGGGGCCGGGTTGTAAAGTGATGCTGATAAATTGTGGTTTCTTCTTTACCGGTAAACCCTTTTCAATCCATTTACCGTTGATGTTGATGGAGATGCTATCACCGTCTTCCACTGCATCATCCCAAATGGCCAGCTTCAATTGTTTGGCCGTTGCAACAATACTGCCCAGCAATTTTTCATTTTCTTTTAATGGCTTTATTGTATTGCCGGTTGGATAATATTCCCTGAAATAGGAGCCCCTTCCTTTATCTTTTTCACAATACATTGGTGCTATGATGAAGGTGGCTGCACTGTCGGCCTTTCGGCTAAAATCGAGGTTGAATTTTTTATTAGCAAACTCAAGATTAAGCTTTCCTTTATTGGGGATATCATCACCAAAATTGTCTGCAAATAATACCAGCAAATTTAACCCCGTATCCAGCAGGATATCTTCCGTAAATGCTTTTTTAGAGATAGCAATTCTGTCGGAATGTATTTGTCCGTTTAATGCTACCGTAACAATATCTGTTTTTTTTTTGCCGGTTATATGAAGAATACCATCCCGTGTTGGCATATAAATTGTATCGAGCAAACCAAAATATACCGGCGATAATGTCGGACTAACGATGC
>JANPNY010000071.1:0-1947 GCA_031427745.1 Chitinophagaceae bacterium
CATATTTGGAACGCCAAACTACAGCGTACGTTTAAAGAAAATGAATTCACAGCTTATTTTTTAATCAGGGATATATTAAATCAGAATACAGGTATAGAAAGAAATTTTTATGGCAACACCTCTACAGAAGTACGAAACCAACGGTTACGGCAATACTGGATGGTCGGCTTTACCTGGGATTTTAAAAATAAGGGGAGCAAACCTTAGAAAGTAAAAAGTTAAAAGTTAAAAGTTAAAACAGAACTTATAAAAATAAAAATGAAAAAAGTAAACATACTGCTACTTCTGTTAACCTTAATAGCTTTTAAGGCGAAAGCACAGTTATTTATAGACAAGGCTGTTATTGAGTTTGAAGTAAAAACCAACGTAAAAAAAACAATGGGTAACGGCCAGTGGGCCGATATGTTGAAAGAAAATATGCCGCAGTTTAAAACGGGTATTTATCAATATAGTTTTAGTGGAAATAAAAGTATTTATAAATTTAACCGTTGGGATGAAGGACCAAAAGTGCCCGAGTTTTTAAGAAGAGATGATGAACAACAAATTTATTTTTTCGACTACAATACAAATAAAACTTTTCAACAAAAGGCAATTGTAGGAAGCAATTTTTTTTTAGAGGACAGCATCTCAAAAATTGATTGGCGGCTTACCAACGAAAGCAGGATAATTGCTGGTTTTAACTGCCGCAAAGCAATAGGAAAAATAATGGATAGTGTTTATGTTTTTGCTTTTTACACGGATGAAATACTAATACCCGGTGGCCCCTGCAACATAAATGGTTTACCTGGAATGATATTGGGTGTAACAATTCCCAGGATGTATATTTCATTTATTGCTACAAAACTTACCATTAGCAGTTTAGTTGAAACGGACATTAAACCGGTAACAGCAAAAAAATTCAGCAGTAAGGCTGCCTTAAAAACCCTTATTACTGAAAGATCAAAAGAATGGAGTAGTAGCGATGATGATGATTCTAAGGCATGGAGAGAACAATTTATATGGAATGCATTATTGTAAATAGATGGGGCTATTATTCTCTTTTTATCAGCAAAAAATCAATCAGTTTAAATGGAATTACTACATCAGTTCTTTCAATAATTTTACGGCTGTATCTATTTCTTGCTTTGTATTGTGTTTACTAAAACTAAATCTTACCGGAATTTGGTTTGGATTATTGTTGATGGCACGTATTACATGAGAACCGGCATCAGCGCCGCTTGTGCAGGCACTTCCACCACTTACACATACATTGTGTATGTCCAGGTTAAATAATAACATCTCCGACTTTTCCGATTTTGGAAAGCTTGCATTCAACACGGTATATAAACTTTGTCCATAGGTATCTCCGTTAAAAGAAACTCCCGGAATGTGTTTTTTTAATTCATCCAGCATGTAATATTTTAATGTTCCGATGTATGCTGCATCTTCCTTGTAGGATGCGGTTGCAATTTCAAGTGCTTTGGCAAAACCAACAATTCCGTACAGGTTTTCTGTTCCTGCCCTCATGTCTCTTTCCTGCGAACCACCATGAATGAAGGGGGTTATCCGCACATTTTCATTAATGTATAAAAGTCCAACGCCTTTTGGACCATGAAATTTATGAGCAGCACCAGTAATAAAATGTACGGGTGTATTTCTTAAATCAAATGGATAGTGGCCAACCGTTTGAACCGTATCACTGTGAAAAATTGCATTGTATAATTTGCACAATTCGCCCACTGCATGTATGTCAAGGATATTTCCAATTTCATTATTGGCATGCATTAATGTTACCAACGATTTTTTATCTGTACCGGCCAACAATTTTCCGAGGTCGTCTAAATCGATATGCCCGTTAGGGAGCAGCTTTACATAACTTACTTTAGCAAGATCAAGTTTATCGAGATAATCTACTGTATGCAGCGTGGCATGGTGTTCAATGGCGGAGGTAATAATGTGCTCACAACC
>JANPNY010000072.1:0-6910 GCA_031427745.1 Chitinophagaceae bacterium
GTTGCAAATTTTCGTCGATGAATAATTTTATCAGCAACACAAAGGCAATGATACAGACCATGCGCTGGTATGGCCCTAACGATCACGTTAGTTTATGGGATATCAAACAAGCAGGCTGTACGGGTATTGTTACAGCCTTACATCATATACCCAATGGAGCAATATGGAGCGTGAGAGAAATTACTAAACGTAAAAATGATATCGAAGCCGTTGGATTAAATTGGGATGTAGTAGAAAGTATTCCTGTACACGAAGGCATCAAAACACAAGTAGAGGGGTTTGAAATTTTTATAGAAAACTATAAGCAGTCTTTAAAAAATTTGAGTGCATGCGGAATAAATACTGTTACCTACAATTTTATGCCAGTGATGGATTGGACAAGAACAAATCTTGCTTATCCAATGCCCGATGGTTCTTTGGCTTTGCTGTTTGAGAAAGCAGCATTAATTGCTTTTGATTTATTTATCCTTAAAAGAAAAAATGCCCATAAAGATTATTCGGCAGAAGATTTCTTGAGAGCTGAAAACCGCTTTGATGCAATGACAGATGCCGAAAAATTATTGTTGGAACAAAATATTATAAAAGGTTTGCCAGGCAGCGAAGAGAGTTTTACGGTAGAACAATTTCAAGAAGCGCTAAACAAATACGCAGGCATTGATGCCAATAAATTGAGAAGTCATTTAATTTATTTCTTGCAGCAAATAATTCCGGTTGCGGATGCTGCTAATGTAAAGATGGTAATACATCCGGACGATCCACCGTTTCCTATCCTTGGATTGCCAAGGGTGGTTAGTACTGCAGCTGATATAGAAGCCTTAATTTCAGCGGTACCTTCTTTAAATAATGGACTGTGTTTTTGTACCGGTTCTTTTGGTGTTAGAGCAGATAATGATTTGCCTGGAATGGTAAAGCAATTTGGCGACAGAATAAATTTTATTCACCTGAGGAGTACCAGGAGAAATGAATGGGGAGATTTTTATGAAGACAATCACCTGGAAGGGGATGTAGATATGTATGCCGTAATAAAAGAAATTATTGCAGTAATGCAGCAAAGAAATTTTTCAATACCCATGCGTCCCGACCATGGGCACCAAATGCTGGACGATTTAAAAAAGAAAACCAACCCAGGGTATAGCGCAATAGGAAGGCTAAGGGGATTGGCAGAATTGCGTGGGCTCGAAATGGGAATTATTAAATCATTGTATCAATAAAGATGAAAAAGTTTTTAGATGAAAATTTTTTGTTGGAGTCTGCAAGCGCAGAAAAACTGTATCACGGTTTTGCAAAAGATATGCCTATCATTGATTACCATAATCATTTATCACCGCAGCAAATAGCAGCTGATATCAACTTTAAAAATCTTACTGCTGCCTGGTTGCAGGGCGACCACTACAAATGGCGGGCTATGAGGATTAATGGGGTTGCGGAAAAATATTGTTCTGGCAATGCATCGGATTGGGAAAAATTTGAGCAGTGGGCTGCAACCGTTCCTTATACCATGGGTAATCCATTGTATCATTGGAGCCACCTGGAGTTGCAGCGCTATTTTGATGTAACTGAGTTACTGACACCAGCCAGCGCAAAAAGAATATATAATGAATGTTCTGAAAAACTGCAGGGAAAAGAATTCAGTGTCCGCAACTTGCTTCGCAAAATGAACGTGCATTATATTGGCACAACTGATGATCCATTGGACGATTTGTCTGCACATCAAAAAATACAATACTGTAAGTTTGAAATAAAAGTGCATCCATCTTTCAGACCCGACAAGGCCATGCACATCGACCATGCAACTACGTTTAATGAGTACATTTCAACGTTGGAAGTAGTCGCCGGGATTACCATTGCTGGCTTTGACGATTATGTTGCCGCTTTAAAGAACAGGCATGATTATTTTGCAGCCAACGGCTGCACAGTATCCGACCATGGAGTAGAAGAAATGTATGCGGAGGACTACACAGAGAAAGAATTAAAAGTAATATTTGAAAATGTGCGTAAAGGCATCAACCCCGAGAAAGGGGACATCGAAAAATTTAAAACGGCTGTTTTATTTATGCTGGCTCAATGGGGTTTTCAAAAAAACTGGGTGCAGCAATATCACATGGGCTCGATACGGAATAATAACTCCAGGATGTTTGCTGCATTAGGGCCTGATACGGGCTGGGACTCAATGGGCACGTCCGTTAATATAAAAGCACTATCAAAATTTTTAGACAAACTTGATAAAAAGAATACGCTGGCAAAAACAATATTGTACAGCATCAATCCCAATGATAATGATATGCTGGCCACCATGGCCGGTAATTTTAATGATGGCAGTTTTCCCGGCAAGATACAACTGGGTGCACCCTGGTGGTTCAACGATCAAAAAGATGGGATTATTGAGCATTTAAAATCAGTCAGTAATATGGGGCTGCTGAGTCGTTTTGTGGGTATGCTCACTGATTCGAGAAGTTTTTTATCCTTTCCCCGTCATGAATACTTCCGGCGAATTTTATGTAACAAGCTAGGTAGTGAAATGGAAAAAGGCGAACTGCCGTCAGATGAAAAGTGGATAGGTCAGCTGGTGCAGGATATCTGTTACAATAATGCCAAAGCGTATTTTAACTGCTAATAATATTTATAAAACAGTAGCAATAAAGCAAAACCAATGTCAAAGAAAGTAGTAACACTGGGAGAAATTATGTTGCGTTTATCAACGCCGGATTTTAAACGTTTTGTGCAGGCAGATACATTCGACATCACGTATGGTGGTGGCGAAGCTAATGTGGCAGCGGCTTTGTGCAACTATGGTTTAAACGGAACCTTTGTAACCAAAGTACCCAACAACCCCATTGGCCAAAGCGCTATTAATCATTTACGCCGTTACGGTGTAGATACACAATTTATAGCAAGAGGTGGTGACAGGCTTGGCATTTATTTTTTAGAAACAGGCGCATCCATGAGGGCATCGCAGGTAGTGTACGACCGGGCAGGTGCATCTATTGCAGATGTAGATGCAAGCGAATTTGATTTTGATAAAATATTGGAGGGTGCAGTTTGGTTTCATACCACTGGCATTACACCGGCACTAAGTGATAAAGCCGCTGCATTAACCGAAGCTGCATTAAAAGCAGCCAAAGCAAAAGGCATTACCACCAGCATTGATTTAAATTTTAGAAAGAAATTATGGAGTAAAGAAAAAGCCCAAAAAGTAATGACACATTTATGCCAGTATGTGGTTGTGTGTATCGGCAATTAAGAAGATGCTGATACCTGCTTAGGGTTTAAAGCAAAAGATTCAGATGTAACAAAGGGCGAATTAAACCTCGATGGTTTTAAAGACGTGTTTAAGCAAATGAAAGAAAAATTTGGCTTTAAATTCATTGCTTCTTCTTTAAGAGAAAGCCACAGCGCCAGTGATAATGGCTGGAGTGCATTGGTATATGATGGCACCGATTTTTATCATACCAAACAATACAATGTAAGAATTGTGGATAGGGTAGGAAGTGGGGATTCATTTGCAAGTGGATTAATATACGGGTTGGTAACAGGTATGCCCATGGCCGAAGCAGCAGAGTTTGGTGTAGCGGCAAGCGCTCTAAAACACACCATTCCCGGCGATTTAAACCATGCTACCCTAACCGAAGTAAAAGAATTGGTGAAGGGTGATGGCAGCGGCCGGGTGCAGCGGTAATGCCCTGCTTCCCTAAAGTTGATATCGTTAGTAGAAATATTTAAACAGCGATTTTATTTTGGAAATGATTAAAGTATTAACGCCGTAATATGACCCCACAAAAAATTGGCAACTACCGCTGGACTATTTGTGCGCTCCTTTTTTTTGCTACCACCGTCAATTACCTGGATAGGCAAGTGTTGAGTATATTAAAACCAACCCTGGAGGAACTGTTTCATTGGACCAATTCCGACTATGCAAATATTGCTTCTGTATTTCAATTTACGTATGCAATATCCATGCTTTTTGCTGGCAGAATTATAGACAAGCTGGGTACAAAAGAAGGATATGCCTGGGCAATTATCATCTGGTCTATAGGGGCTGTTTTTCATGCGTATGCTATTTCATTTGGTGAAAGTATTGTGGCGGTGTTGGGCTGGATGGGCATTGTAGCTGTTCCGGTTTCCATTGCTGGTTTTATGTTTTCCAGGATGGTGTTGGGCTTTGGTGAGTCGGGTAATTTTCCTGCGGCAATAAAAGTAACAGCAGAATATTTTCCAAAAAAGGAACGTTCACTGGCAACTGGCATTTTTAACTCCGGCACAAATGTAGGTGCTATCCTGGCACCACTTACGGTGCCATGGATTGCAGATAACTGGGGTTGGGAAGCGGCATTTCTAATTATTGGGGCCATAGGTTTTTTATGGCTCTTTTTCTGGTTAGTAATGTATGCAGTTCCCGAAAAACAACAACGGCTTTCGGCTACCGAGTTGGCCTTTATCAATAGCGATGATATAGTGGCTAACGATTTGCCAACCGTGCAAGCAGCCAAAGTAAGCTGGTTAAAGTTGTTATCTTTTAAACAAACCTGGGCATTTGCAATGGGTAAGTTTTTAACGGATGGTGTATGGTGGTTCTTTTTGTTTTGGTTACCCGCTTTTTTAAAAGACCAATATCATATCACCGGTTATGCAATGGCTATGCCGTTAACAGTATTGTATAGTATGACAATGGTGGGAAGTATTGGAGGCGGCTGGTTTCCTGTTTATTTTATCAAAAAAGGGTTTCCTGTTTATACCGCAAGAATGAAAGCCATGTTGACTATTGCTGTTATCCCGCTTGTTGTGTTGCTGGCCCAACCGTTTGGTTATATTTCTTATTGGGTGCCGGTAATACTTATTGGTATTGGGGCCTCTGCACACCAGGCATGGTCGGCCAATTTATATACAACCGTATCGGATATGTTTCCTAAAAATACCATCGCATCGGTGATAGGAATTGGTGGAATGGCAGGTGGTATCGGGGGGGTATTGGTTACTAAAATCAGCGGTGCATTATTCGACCATTACAAAGGTTTAGGGCATATTGAAACAGGGTATACCCTCATGTTTACGTTTTGTGCCGTAGCTTATTTAGTAGCATGGCTAACGATGAAGACATTGGTGCCAAAAGAAAAAGCGATTCAATTATAATAAAAATAATTACCCAAAAGACCCATCATCGCTGATGGTAAAAATTATCCCAATGCAGAATTGCTGCAGCGCAAACAGCCTGACGAATTCAATCAGATATTTTCGTCTTTGTAGAATCCCTTTCAAAAAAGGTGCATTTTAAAAAAGGGTTTTTCCGTAAAAAACTGAAGTTTTTTTTCTATCAGCTTATACCAACCAAAAAGGGCTAATGAAGTAATTTCATCAGCCCTTTTGCATTCGAATATGTTTGTGTCACTTATTGTACATTGAAAACAATTATACTCAATTCAATTCATTCAATTTAGGTTGCCCATGCCTTATCACCTTTTTTATAGGGAAAGTTACCGTCATATTTACCGGGTACAGCTATATATCTTAATGCCTGGGTAGCGCCTTCTTTTGAATTGAAATATCCAAGCAAGGTTAACTGCTTCATCTGAGTAAAATAATAATCAGGATTCTCCCTTATTTTATCTGCCTTGGCATCTTTACCGTCTTTATTTCTTTCTAATGCCATTTGTGTTTTTTGCTCGTTGGTATAAGCATCAAAAATTGCATCAACTTTTTTATTAAACGCTTTTGCATCTTTATCTATTTCGGTTAACAACTCAACACGCTGTGGAGCGGTTATATCCATAAAGCTTTTGCTGAATTTTTTTGTGCTGGCTTCATTCAATTTTATAATACCTGCATGAAAAAGCTTTTGGTCAGTTTCTGTGTAACAGTCATTCACCATCACAGTCATAAATGTGCCTACTTTTGCAGCTTTGGCACCGGGGCTTGTGGTGGTTGGAATTATGGTATCAGCTACTTCGTCTAAAAAAGCAATATCATCTTTGCTAAATGTTGCGCCACCTATGGCATCGTTGTTTTTGCAACCAGACAGGAAAAATTCCCCACCAATAACTACAGCGCCTGTAGCGAGTGAAACCATTCTTAGTAATTCTCTTCTGTTCATAGTTTTTTGTTTTGCCTAAGAGATTAAAAAGAAAAAAGCTGACATCTTATGCCATTGTGCTTCTTCTATTTTAACTGATAGTTACATTATAAATGTTGTTTGTTTTAGTATTACTTTTATGTTTACCTACTCCGGTTATAAATTGCCTTTTTTTAATTCACTCACAGCAAAATCAGCAGCCCTGGCTGTTAATGCCATATAGGTTAGCGATGGGTTAACACATGCTGCAGATGTCATGGCCGCACCATCTGTTACAAAAACATTTTTAGCATCCCACACCTGGTTGTATTTATTCAATACGGATGTTTTTGAATCGTTGCCCATACGAGCCGTACCCATTTCGTGAATACCATGTCCCATATTATGGCCTCCATCGTGACCCGATACATTTTTTGCCCCCGCATTTTCTAACATGGCTATAGATTCTTTCAATATATCAATACGCATCTTTTTTTCATTCTCTTTAAGCTCTGCATCCATTGCCAGTACTGGTAAACCCCATTTATCTTTTCTTGTTTTATCCAAAGAAATTTTATTTTCATGATAGGGTAACACTTCACCAAAGCCACCGAAACCAATTTGCCATTCGCCAGGTTCTGTTATGGCATCTTTATAATTGGCACCTATGTTCATTTCTGCAATTTCTCTGTTCCATCCGGTTCTGCTGGCGCCGCCCTGAAAACCATATCCACGAAGGAAATCTCTTTTATCTCCAAATAAATTGGCGAACCGGGGCAAATAGGTGCCATTTGCCCTTCGTCCATACACATATTTATCTTCAAAACCTTCTATAGTGCCTGATGCTCCTATGTTGTAATGATGATC
>JANPNY010000073.1:0-1681 GCA_031427745.1 Chitinophagaceae bacterium
CAGCGGACTGCCATCTCCGAAATCCCAATAATATTTAATTACAGGAGCAAAAGAAATGGTTGAATCGAAAAAGGTTAAGGGTTCATTAATACATCTTTTTTGATCGGGAAGTAACTTAAACCCCGGGCTTAATGCGGTACAAACCTGTTGAAGGTTTCTGGCACCACCTGTGCTACCTGTAAATCCCCAGAATACAAGTGGGTTTCCACCGAAAACATCCGTCACAAAATCCTTTACAACGCTTACACGGAAGACACCATCTACATAAGCTGATATTTTTTTAGCATTGCCATCCCATTGTATTCGCAAAATATGCCACCGGCAGTCCTCGATATTATCATTGCCAGATAATGCAGTAACCGGTCCTGCAATATTACTTGAAAGATTTTGGTGGTCGATGTTGCCATTTAATTGTATGGCCATATGATCATAAGAGGGGTCGTTACTACCCGGGCCAGTATTTTGCCAGGTATCAATGGTAACGCCTACGGATGGAGACACACCTTCAAAGCCAAGCCCGCCACCGATAGTGCCGACACTAGTGCTGATGGGTTGCAATACAAATACGATCCCATCTGCACCTGCATCATCACAGCCCAGGTTGATATTAAATGAAAAATCGAAAGATTGGGAGAGGCTTATTTTGATGTTGTTCCATACAGAACCGCTATTATTAAAACTGTTGGGGGTAAGTGTGTAACAGTGGCAGTTGTCTTTAGTGGCATTGCCATTTACTGTGTATTGAGCTGTTAAATTATAGTAGATAAAAAGGGTAAACGTAATCAGTAAAGTGGTCTTAATTTTCATACAACCTCTAAAACAGGTAATAAAAAAGGCTATCCATTACTAATATTGATGGATAGCCTAAGCAATTTATGGAATTAGACTAAAAGCTCTTTTTCGCTACGCCATTCTTGATAGCTTCTAAAGCTGTGGCTTCGCCAAGCATGGTAGTCATTTTATTTCCTTTACCGTCATGGCCCTGTGCCATATAGCCGCCACGTGCTGTTTTGGTTATTACCGCATCCTGCATAGGAACATTTTTTTCCTTTGTTTTCATGCAATAAGCTGTTAACAATTTTGACATTTTTTTTGAATTTATGGTTAGTAAATGTGGGTTGAAGTATCTTACTTCAAGGTACAAGCTACAAATTATTATTTGTTTTGGCAAAATTAAGGGTTAAGAGCAGCCCAGGCAACAATTAGCATTTATCAAGTACACAACCAACATGGATATACTTCTAAAGAAATAGCTGTTATATAAACTACGAATGAGCATCTTTTCAGATGCCCATTCGTATTGAAGAATTTAAATTACCTATGCTGCTTAAACGTCAATTTTTGCATACTTGGCGTGTGTTTCTATAAATTCTCTTCTTGGTGGTACTTCATCCCCCATTAGCATACTAAAAACTCTGTCTGCTTCGGCGGCACTTTCTATTGTTACCTGTTTTAAAGTACGGGTGGCAGGATTCATGGTGGTTTCCCATAATTGTTCTGCATTCATTTCGCCTAGGCCTTTGTATCGCTGTGTGTTTACGCTTTCGTCCTTGCCCTGTCCAAATTTTACAATTAATGCTTTTCGTTCCTCATCCGTCCAGGCATAATCCTGATCTTTCCCTTTTTTTACAAGATATAGCGGAGGTTGTGCTATGTACACATAGCCTTGTTCCACCAATGC
>JANPNY010000074.1:0-6879 GCA_031427745.1 Chitinophagaceae bacterium
CATGACAAATAGCGCCAGCGCAGGTGGCTGTGGCGCTGGGCATCGTGCTGCACCGTGACGGTGTGGCAGCGCAGCAGTGCCCAGCCCTTGATGCTCAATTGTACTGCAATAGCAGCCCTTACAGATTCGCCGGCACTCTCAAAACTGCACAACGCACCATCTCCGCTAAACTTAATAATTCTTCCACAGTGCAGGCTGGTTTGTTCTGTTAATTTATTTTTTAGCTTATCCCGGAGTTGCATTGCCGTGGCTTCGTCAGCTCCCATTAAAGCAGTAAATCCTGCAATATCAACAAACATAATCGCAGCAAGTTGGCGTGTGGGTGTCATGTTGGTAAAAGTTAATTATTGGTAATATAAGAAATTAATTGAAGTTTTGCGTCTTCAAGTTTCAAGGTTACATTTAAAATTGTTACACCAAATTTCACCGCAGAGAAAGAAGTTAAAAGAGGTTTCGCAGAGAATCTCTGCATATACTCCCAGTTCTTAATTTCTGAGCTTTGAATATATTCTATTTGTAATTGCTGATTAAAGCAACAATTATAAATGCACCCGGTTTCAATATTTTACTGCTGATTAACCTTGATTTCTTTGGCGCAACTGCGGTTTGGTACAAGTAAGTTTATTCCCAAAAAAATTCTGACGCCAAAAGCTAATCCGCAATCGCCTCATTAATTGGTTCCGCTTCAAACAATTTTTTTTTCATTACATACTTCACCCAACAAAAAGCATAGAGCGTGGCCATACTAACAATTAAACCCATATTGGTATAAACTTTTGCAGCCATTTCTGCAGAGGGCGAATTATTATATATTGCATAACCCATCCCGATAATACCAATGAGCTGTGGCAAAGGGTAGAGCGGTGTTTTAAAAGGGCGGTTGAAAGCAGGATATTTTTTTCGCATCACCAATACATTGATATGTGCCACTATGTAAGCCATCAGCCATAACACGGCAGATGATATCAGCATCAGAAAAATTAATCCTCCTGTTTTATTTATTAAAATAAATGGAACCAGTATGGTGAATGAAAAAAATAGTATCCCAAACCAGGGCGTATCCCAGCGGGGATGTATTCTTTTAAAAATTGCGGGCAGTTGTTTGTGATGCGCCATTCCATACAGCATCCTGGGTACTCCGGCAATAATTGCATTAGCGGTGCAGGAGGTTGCGGTTACGGCAAATACCACCATTATAAACCCGCCCGTTTTTGTAAACAACGCATTCACCAGCAGCCAGTGTGGTGTATCGGAACCGGTTAAAGTTACAGCAGGTAATTGTCTCATACCGGCAAAAGCAATCAGGCTGTAAACAACCAGTAAAATCACCGCTGCCAGCAGCATGGCCTTGGGTAAATTTTTTGCAGGTTGCTTGGCTTCTTCCAGCAGGGGGCACACAAACTCAAGCCCGGCAAATGACCAAAGTGCCAGTACGGTAAGAGACAAAACAGCACTCTTTGTATTACCAAGTTGCTGTAGTAATTCAGCAGCTGTAGTGCCCTTAGCATCCGCACCGCTTACCCCTGTAATACCGATGATTGATACCGATACCAGCAACACGTATACAATGGTATTTTGAACTGATGAAAAAATATTTATGCCCAGTAAATTGAGTACCGTAAGCAGCACCAACAACATGATACCAAGATGAGCAAATACCCCGGGGTAAATAATATCCACTATCTTTTCTAAAAGCATTAATTCGGTAATACCGCCAAATGGAGTTGCAGCAACATAACCGGCCAATATAATGATGATGGCAGGAAAATGCCCCAGCGCTACCGTGGTGTAAGTACCCAGGCCACCGGCTTTGGGCATCATCAACGATAATTCCAAATAAGAAAATACATAACACAGCGTAAGAATAAATGCAATGAAGATGGCTATGAAAAAAGGCGCCCCGCTACCTGCACCATTTAGCAGTGATACAAAACTAGATTGGGAAGCTACACCACCCATTGCTGCCGCAAAGAGTGCAGAAAGGCCCAGCACTTTTTGTAAAGATGGTGATGATGTGTTACCGGGCTTATTCATTTTTTAGTTTAAAGATTCAGTTTCGATATGACTAATATTACCCTTGCTATTATTCCGTATCTAATTTTAAAATAGTTTGTAGTAATACATTGCTGCCATTGGCCATATCGGTAGTGGCAGAAAACTCTTTAGGCAAATGGCTGATGCCGCCACACTCGGAATCGAAAAAACAACAGCAGGTACAATGGGTTCATCAATTAAAGAAGTATTCAAAATTTATTCATCGTTTGGCGGTTGTGCATCCTTCGGAATGTTTATTGACTTGTTGTCTTCCATATATTATTTTAAATAGTCTCTTACTTTTTTTTGAATAAACTCCTGTACATTTTGCCATGTTTGATTTTTCAGACTTATCGGAGCTTCACTTTCTTCTGCATCTGCAAAATAAGTAATGGCCTGTGGAACCGTAATTAATAAATTTTGCGTAGTATATTTTTCTTTATGAAATTGAATGAACTCTTTAATGGAAAAATGTTGAAGTAGTTCAGCAATATCCCAAAAGTCCTTCTTTTTTCCCCTGCCAAGTATGGCCTGCACTTTCATGGCAATAATATCTTCAACAGAAAACATTCTTATATCTTCTACGGTAGTTTCTGGTCTTATCAAAGGATGTGGGTGCCGAATGATATCAACTTTAACCTCGTCTATATAGCAAAAAATACCAAACCTTGCCTGCTTTTCCTCCATCACAAATTTATCCTGAAACCTGTTTTTGAGTGCCTCAGTAACACTCCTATTCTCAAATACTTTATTGGAAAATAAATCTAAATCAATTGACATACGATGACCATAAAGGAGCGATAAAGCTGTACCACCTACTAATGAGAAATTTAGTAATTCAGGAATAGTCATCAACTCCTTTAGTATGGAAAAAGTGTGGGGTTCAACTGTCTTAGTATGTAGCATCTGAAATCTTTTAAAGGGCGATTAATTACAGCACTTGCCAGATACATTCTTGTTTCTGGTAAAAACTTTGCATTTAACAAAGCAGTGGTTACTTTTTCATCACCATAATAGCGACGGCAGTTGCGAATATCTGCCACATCGCCTCGTTCAAAAACCCTTTCGATTACAAAATTGGCCTTTTCGTCGTAGTCGATATTTTCAAATACCACATCCCAAAAAATGCGTTTATTAAACAGGGGCTTTATTTTTTGATGCATGTACTAAAGGTATAAAATAAGTTGTAGTTTTTTCTTCATTATAAATGGAGGGGTACATTTATAATCGTTGCAAGGGTTGACAACCTTTTAAAAAATCTTTTTAACTTATAAATCTCTTTATGAGAGTTGGCAACCCTTTAACCCGCTACGCAATGTCATTAAGTTAAGAAGGTAATAAGGTTATTGGATTTTTTATTCTGTTTTCTACTAAGGTTTTTCTTTAACCTTAGTAGAAAAATATACCTATAGGAGTAAACCTTATTACCTTATTTGCGCTTACTGTCCTTAACCTAATGACATTCCCCACTGCCACAATTATAAACGAACCCAAATGAAGTCCATCACCGTTTTATCCACCTCAGCCTTACCTTACTACCTACTATAAGTTGGTAAATTTGGTTGTATGGTTTTGATGTTATGCTGATGTATGACTGCTATTGTTTATCGATGTTCAAAATGGTTTGCAGCAATACATTAACTCCGTTTGCCATATCTGTTGCAGTTGAAAACTCTTTCGGTGAATGGCTGATGCCTAGCCGACTGGGAATAAAAATCATTCCGGCTGGTGCAATCTCTGCTATCTCCTGTGCATCATGACCGGCTCCACTTTGCATGATTGTATTTGTAAAGCCCAACGCCTTTGCAGCAGCCGAAATTTGGGCCTGTATTTTTTTATCTGTCAAGGCTGGTTGTATAGAACTGGCCAGTCGCTGAAAAGTAATCTTTACACCGGATGATTTTTCGATGGAAGCTGCTCGCTTGCTGATTGCAGCAAACAACTGCTCAATTTTTTTTGCTGAAAGATCTCGTATTTCCAAGCCCATAATTGCTTTGCCAGGTATAACGTTATACGCCCCCGGCATTGCTGCAATTTTTCCAATGGTTCCTACTTGTTTTCCGGGTACACTGTTGATTACTTCATTTACGGCCACTATTAATTTAGCTGCGGCTAACAATGCATCTTTTCTCATATTCATGGGCGTAGTACCTGCATGGTTGGCAAAGCCATCAATGGTTACTTCCCAATGCACAATACCTACTATTCCTTCTACCACACCAATTTGTATTTTTTCCTTTTCAAGAATGCCGCCTTGTTCTATATGCAATTCAATAAACGCTTTTATATCGCCTTTTTTACGGATGCAGTATTGAATACTATCCGGATTTCCGCCAATTATTTTGATACCTTCTGCCATGGTCAATCCACTTTGACTTACCTGTTTTAATCCTTCTTGTGTAACATGCCCGGCCATGGCCATACTGCCAATGGTGCCACCTTCTTCGTTAGAAAAAATAATCAATTCAAGCGGATGATTAGTTACTGTATTGTTTTCATTCAACACTTCAATTATTTCCAGGGCGCCGATGGAACCAACACAGCCATCATAATTTCCGCCATCGGGTACCATATCGAGGTGTGACCCAAAAGCAATGGGTTTTAAAGCAGGGTTACTGCCTTTTCTTTTACCGATGATATTGCCTGCAAAATCAATGTTTACCTCAAGCCCTGCTTTGGTCATTAAGTTGATATACCAGCTTCTTGATTCTACATCGCCTTTTGTATAGGCTACCCTGTATCCTCTTCCATTGTTGTCTTTACCAAATGTTGCCAAATGAGCAATCCGGCTTTCTATGCGCTGTGCATTTACTTTTATTGTTGATTGAGCAAATGAATTTGATGTTAAAAGTGTAATGAATAGCAGCAATAATATTTTCATGATAGTTACTTTTTTTATGGCTTTTTTTTAATGTCTTCCTGTTAAAGTACTAAATCCTGCTTGACCTCACCCCAACCTCCCGACTTTCGGGACAGGCTCTCTCCAAAGGAGACGGGCTAGAACCTCCGCCCAAAAGAGGCTTCATTTTATCAAAAGTTTTGTATCCTGCTAACAACGATTTTCTAAATTCAAAAGCTTTTTGAAGTTGAAATAATTTTCTCAACCGCTTTACATTTCTCTGCCTACCGGGTATAATAAATAGCTTTTATCGTAGTAATTACTTTTACTGTAAAACCAATTATAGATAGCAGTTGGGCTATTGGCAAATGTTGTGTCAGTAGCTTTTTTTAATTCAAATTCTTTTGTTAGTTCCGGAGATTCCGACAACATTTTTTGTATAGTTGGCTCCATCACATACCCTTCAATATATTCCGTTCTTTGAAAAATGGAAAGAAAAAATCCCCATTGAAAATACGAATCAGGCGAATCGGGTTCCAGCAATAACATGGCAAGTTCGCCCAATGGCTGGTCGGTGGAAATGCGTGCTGAACCTGCCGCATACAACTGCTTATGGAGTTCAACTTTGGTTGATGCATTCACTTGCACATGTCCTTCAAACGGAACTGTCTCTCCCCCCTCATTTCCAATTTTCACCGTATGCATACGGTACATTTCTACGGGTACTTCACGGGGTTTTTGTAGTATCTCCATTTGTATCCCATGCATCTTTAGTCGCTCAATTATTTCATAGCTTGATGCTGGCACATAGTAAGCCTTAGGGCGTTTAATAAAATTTACAGGCTCTGTTCCTCTATAATTAGCAATCATCATCGTGATTGGTTTGCCTGTCCATTCTACATAAGCTGCATTAGTGATGGCAGATTTTTTTATGATGGATTGAATACCTGAAAGAGATAAACTGTCCGCAGGTAGATCTGATTTATTTTTCTGCAACAAATTTGATTGGGGCTCAAAGGATACCGACTTTTCCATTTGCGGTACTTTCCATTTCATAGGTATTTCAGTTGCTCTTTTTGCCCTGTCGGCTTTAGTTATTTCTTTTAATGAGCTACCTTTTGTAGCCAATATGTTAAGGGTACTTTGCAGCAACACATAAGTTCCTAAAACTCGTTGCTTAAATGGTTTTAAGGAATGATTTTCTACCAAAATACTGGCCATATGCCGCAGATCGCCATAAGCATCTGAAAACCTTGGCTCTCCTAATATCAATATATTTCCTTCCGAAAAATCCCGGTCGTTTACCGTTGTTAATAAGCTGCCGGGAATATGACCCTGGGCTGTTAAGTCTTTATCTGCAATTGGCTTATAGGTGTTTGCCAGCCAATTGGAAATGCCTGTTGAATAACCTTGCTTTCCATGACCGCCAAAGGTGATATCATACTGGTAATCGGCTCCATCGGTTACATGAATGTCCATGTACAACAGTGGGTCGTATTCATTCATCACCTTTATCACTGCCCGTATTTCTTTACTGTCTATCTTGGCATAATCCCTGTTTAAATTTAGATTTTGTGCATTGGTTCTCCAGCCCATATTTTGCGGCCCCCGCTGGTTAGGTCGGTTGTAGGATGAGCTACGTTCATGACCATCTACATTCAAAATGGGTATGAATAAAAAATTCACTTTATCCAACAAATATTTCTTGTTGCCAAAGGCAATGTCGCGGAGTAGCATCATGCCTGCATCCTTACCATCTATTTCTCCGGAATGAATACCCGCCTGCACTAACAGCAATGGCTTTGCAGATTTTTTTAAAGCAGTTGCTGTTACTATTTTTTCGGTAGAAGCTATCAGCATCACAATATCCCGACCCTCTGCACTTTTACCAATAGATACCATACTGATGATGGGAGAGGCTGCTGCTAATTTTTGTAACCAGTTGATGGTTTCATTATAATTTGGGGTAGTAACAAAGCCCGACCTTTCTGTTGGCGTTATCCATG
>JANPNY010000075.1:0-8764 GCA_031427745.1 Chitinophagaceae bacterium
CAAAGCAAGAATTGTCCCAACAGGAGTTCAGGCGTTGAATAAATTGGGATTATCAACCCAAGTTCCGATGAAAGTAGTTTATCTAACTGATGGAGCAGCAAGAAGCATTAAAGTAGGCAAACGAACAATTACTTTTAAAAATACAAGTCCAAAAAATTTATTAGCACAAGGCGAAATAAGCAGTTTAGTAATTCAAGCACTAAAAACTATTGGTCAATCAAAAGTAGATGATGGAACATTATTGAAAATTCAAACACTTCTTAAAAAAGAGAAAAAAGAAAATAGATTGAACGATGCCAAACTTGCACCAGCTTGGATAAACAAAATATTAATACAAACGATTAAATGAATACCAACTGGCTAACATTACCAAAGGAAAGAAGAATTGAAATTCTTAATCAGGCAACAGAATTAACTGGTTTACCATCGGTGGCAATTGAAAAAGATTGGTGGGTAACATTGGCATTGTACGCATCTTTTTCATTACCATATAGCAAAAATATAGTTTTTAAAGGCGGAACATCTTTGAGCAAAGGTTGGAATTTGATAGAACGATTTTCGGAAGATATTGATTTGGCTATTGACAGAAAGTTTTTTGGTTTTGATGGTGACATCAGTAAAACGCAAATCAAAAATCTAAGAAAACAATCTTGTGAATTTATAACAACTACTTTCCTTGCCGACTTAACCAAAATACTGACCGAATGGAAAGCAATTGATGAATGTAAATTAATTTCTCAACCAGTAAAAGATTCAGACAAAGACCCACAAGTAATTGAAATTCGTTATGATTCCGTAATTGACTCTTCAGAATATTTACCTCAAAGAGTTTTGATAGAAGTAAGTTCACGTTCATTAATGGAGCCAATTGAAGAAAGAAAAATAAACTCAATTTTAAGTGAAAATTTTCCGCAACAAAGTTTTGTAACCTTTCCATTTGCAATAGCGACTGTGCTTCCACAAAGAACATTTTTAGAAAAAATATTTTTGCTTCACGAAGAATTTTCACAGGAAGCTGAAAAAATACGTATTGACAGGCTTTCAAGGCATCTGTATGACTTGGAAAAATTGATGGATACCGAACACGGAATTGAAGCATTAAAAAATACAGAACTATACAACAACATTGTTGTTCATAGAGAAAAGTTTAATCCATTACGTGGACTTGACTATTCTAACCATATTCCAAATAAAATAAGCATCATTCCACCTGACACAGTAATGAAAGATTATGAAAAAGATTATGAAGCAATGACGAGTTTTATGATTTACGGAGAGCCGTTAAAATTTGACCACTTAATGAAACGAATATTGGAATTACAAACGAGAATAAATGGAATTAGCCAACCCTAAAAGCAAGCACATTTGCAATTTGCACAAGCCAACGCACAGACCAAAAATTGCAAAAGAGCTTGCTTTGCCAACGCTGAAAAAATTGTTTTAAAAATATTTTCCTACGCTTCAAAAAAATAAAAATACACCGACACAAAGCCAAACAAACAAAGCGGACTATGACACGGAAACTCAATATTGACAAGGTATACATCGACAAGGTGGACAGAAGGCCAGCAGGTAACAGCACCTATAAGAAATTGGCGGTTCAGTGGTTAAATGAAGCTTTGTGCTTCGCATCAAGTTTAGTGGTGGCAGACAGTTTTCGTCTCGGAAATCGCCAACTTCTTATAGCTGCAAACAGTTATAAAACAATCTAATCAATTTACGCTAACACAAAAAACAGCTACAAATAATTTGAATCACAGATGAAAAAAACCGCTCTTATTTTCTTTTTAATGGTACTGCTGCTGCTGGCCTATTTACCCTCTTTTTGCTGGGGGTTTTATGCCCATAAAAAAATAAATTACTATGCTGTATTTTTATTGCCGCCAGAAATGATGGTGCTGTACAAACCTAACATTTCATTTTTGGAAGAGCATGCAGTAGATCCTGACAAACGTCGCTATGCTGTGCCTGAAGAAGGGCCAAGGCATTACCTGGATATTGATCATTATGGAAAATACCCGTACCCTGATTTACCCAGAAAATGGAAAGATGCAGTGGCAAAGTTTGGGGAAGATTCTTTGATGGCGCACGGTATTGTACCCTGGCATATTCAAAACATGTTGCTGCGGTTAACGAGTGCATTCAAAGAAAAGAACTATAGTAAGATAATGAAGAACAGTGCCGAGATTGGCCATTATATTGCCGACTCACATGTGCCGCTGCATGCAAGCAGCAACCACAATGGTCAGTTTACCAATCAAAAAGGAATACATGGTTTTTGGGAAAGCCGGGTGCCCGAACTGCTGGCAGAAAGAGATCAGCAGGATATGGGATTTAACTTTTTTATTGGCAAAGCTCAATATATTAAAAATCCCGGAGAGTACGCCTGGGCAAGGCTTTTAGAAAGTGCACTGGCATCTGATTCTGTGCTTACATTTGAACGACAGTTAACAAAAGAATTTGCACCCGATCAAAAATATAGTTTTGAAACAAGAAACGGCGTAATCATCCGTCAATATTCTGCAGCCTTTACCATCGCATTTAATAAAAAACTGGATGGAATGATTGAAAGAAGAATGCGGCAGTCTATATTTTCTGTCGCCTCCTTTTGGTACACAGCATGGGTAAATGCCGGGCAGCCGGATTTAAGATCGATGGTTACTCAAACCTTTTCGGAAGCAGACGCCAAAGAATTTGAGCAACTAAATGGGAGCTGGCAAAATGGAGGAAAGATGATTGGCCGACCGGAAGAATAATAAAATTAAAATAATTTAGAAAGGCAATTGAGGGTTGATGAATGGCAGATTCCTAATGGTTATTTTATTTTCTTCAGCAACATAACGTAACCGCATAATTCCTTTTTCTTTTTGTTTACCTGCACTGGCCGGAATGCATAATACTCAGAAAACTTTGGTATGTAAGAAAAATTGATAACATTCCCATCTACATCACCCCACATTTTTTTTTGATACACCACTTGCTTTTCATCTGAATCAAACATACGCACTTCATATAATTTAGACCCAATATCACCGATAAAAACAAATTGGTACCAACTGCCTTCCGTAAGTGCTACCATCACGGCCATTTCATATTCACTTTCCATGGTTATAGATGCTTCTTTGGCTACTATAAAACCCTGCCGGCCAAATGCTGACTTAATACTATCAACTTGTTTTGTTATCAGTTCATTTTTACAATTAGATATCCGTATCGCATTTTGCCCATAGCTGGTTGAGCAATACAACAATAAGATCAATGGTAAAAGAAGGAGGTGTTTCATAGGTTGATTAATTATTAATTAAGCCATAGCTAAATGTTGTTATCACACTTCATTAACGGCTATTACTTAATTTGGTACGTAAAGTTAGTAACCGCCACTACGCCTAACAGCTAACTAACGTTAAAATTGCTTAAATATTTTTATTGCTGTTAAAAGATCTAGACTGTTTTGTTGAAATAATAGGTACCTGCCTGCTGGGTGCAGGATATTACAAGGTCGTTGATACATACGTGGGGAGGTAGTTGGCTGCAATAAAAAATGGTATCTGCAATATCTTCTCCGGAAAGGGGAATTATGCCTGTGTATGTGGAAGCAGCTTTTTCTTCATCACCTTTAAAACGAACCAAAGCAAACTCCGTTTCCACCGCACCAGGATGTATAGCTGTTACTTTAATATTGTATTTCAACAAATCAATCCGCATAGCTTTACTGATGGCGTCAACTGCAAACTTACTGGCACAATACACATTTCCTTTTTCGTAAATCTCTTTTCCAGCAACAGAACCCATGTTAATGATATGTCCTTTTTTACGTTCAACCATTTGCGGTACTATTGCTTTGGTAACATACAGCAATCCGTGCACATTGGTGTTGAGCATCGTTTCCCAATCGTTCATATCGGCTGCTTCAAAACTATCCCTTCCGGCCGCCAAACCTGCATTGTTAATGAGGATATCTACAGACCGCCATTCTGCTGGTAAATTATTCAGGTTTTGCTCAACAGCCTGCCTGTCCTGCACATCAAAAACAAGTGGCAAAACTTGGATAGCATAGGTTTTCTCCAGTTCCTGCTGCAAATCCAATAGCCTGTCTTTTCTTCTTCCTGTAATGATAAGCTGGTAACCAGCAGCTGCAAATTTTTTGGCACAGGCTAATCCAATCCCCGAAGTAGCCCCTGTAATAAGTACAATAGTTGTCATGCCCGAAATTAGCACAAGTTGAATTATAAAAGATTGATTATGCATTTGCAAGCAACCAATTACATGATAAACCGGTATCTCTTTTTTTACAAATAGATCCTTTATAAATCAATATTTCGGATTCATTATAATTATTAATTGGTTTTAACTATACATTTGCTTTGGTAATAAGTTAACAGGTGTTGAAAGCATTGATGCTGTAAATTACCATTGTACAATAAATCATTCAATTAGTGTCAAAGCAAGTTAATAAAGTAACAGCCGCAGGGTTGATTGTTGCTTTAGGGATTATTTACGGCGATATAGGTACCTCTCCGTTATATGTTTTCAACGCCATCATCAATGGCCGAGAAATCAGCGAATTATTAATTGTCGGCGGGCTTTCCTGCATTATCTGGACCCTCACTCTTCAGACAACGCTTAAATATGTAATACTCACTTTAACCGCAGATAACAAAGGTGAGGGTGGTATTTTTTCCCTTTATACATTAGTAAGACGACAAAAAAAATGGCTGGTAATACCTGCCATGATTGGTGGAGCAGCATTGCTTGCTGATGGTATGATAACTCCGCCTATTTCGGTAACCTCAGCCATTGAAGGTTTAAAACAAATTGATAATTTCAAAAATGTACAACAACACCAGATTATTTACATTGTATTGTTGATACTGGTGTTCCTGTTTTTTTTACAACGTTTTGGATCTGCCTCCATAGGTAAGTTATTTGGGCCTATTATGTTGGTTTGGTTTGGTATGCTGGCTTTCTTTGGCATTGTACACCTGTCGGATGATATGCAGATTTTTAAGGCATTTAATCCTTACTACGCTATCAAACTATTAACTGTTTATCCTAAAGGCTTTTGGATATTGGGGGCTGTGTTCCTATGTACCACGGGTGCAGAGGCACTCTACAGCGATCTAGGCCATTGCGGCAGGGCGAATGTCCGCTATTCGTGGATATTGGTTAAAGTGTGTCTCATATTAAATTATTTAGGGCAGGGTGCCTGGCTTTTATCAATGCACAAAGGGCATATTATTTCGGATGAAATGATTAAAGCGGGATTCAATCCTTTTTATGGTGTAATGACAGATGAGTTTAGATTGATAGGATTGGTGATTGCTACACTGGCTGCAATTATTGCCAGCCAGGCATTGATAAGTGGATCATTTACTTTAATAAGTGAAGCAATCCGGCTCAATTTATGGCCAAGAATGAAAATTAATTATCCGTCTGAGGCAAGGGGCCAGTTATTTATTCCAGGCATTAATACATTACTTTTTGTAGGCTGTTGTACAATTGTATTATACTTTAAATCTTCCAGTGCTATGGAAGCTGCATATGGACTGGCAATTACACTCTGTATGCTTTCAACGTCTATTTTGTTTGCGAACTTTCTGGTGTCCCGGCGTACCGCACCTTTTTTAATCTATTTATACCTTGCTGTTTACCTGACAATAGAAATAAGTTTTCTTATTGCAAACCTGGATAAATTTCCTCATGGCGGTTTTATTGCCCTGATGGTGGGTGGCGCTTTGTTTGTCGTAATGTATGTATGGTATCGCAGCCGTAAAATTAAAAACCGCTATGTAGAATTTGTAAGAATGGAGGAATACATTCCTAAACTGGAAGAATTAAGTAACGACATCAGTGTTCCCAAATACGCAACCCACCTGGTTTATATGACCAGTGCCAACAATCCAAAAGAGATTGAGCATAAAATTATTTATTCCATTTTAAGCGGAAAGCCAAAGCGGGCAGATATATTCTGGTTTGTACATGTTGATACGCTGGATGATCCCTACACCGGTGAGTACATTGTTGAACACATTATCCCCAATGATATTATCCGGGTAGAATTCAGGCTGGGATTTAGAGTGGCACCACGCATTAACCTGATGTTTAAAAAGGTGGTAGAAGATTTGGTGGCTAATAAAGAAGTAAACGTAACCAGCCGTTACGAGAGCCAGCAAAGAAATAATGTGGTAGGAGATTTTCAGTTTGTGGTGATGGAAAAGTTTTTATCGCAGGATAATGAACTTCCATTTTTGGAAAGAATTATCATGCAATTATATTTTTGGATAAAAGAGGTTTCTTTAAGCGAAGAAAAAGGATTTGGCCTTTCGCAAAGCAATGTGGCGGTCGAAAAATATCCATTAGTTGTATCCCCTGTAAACAAGTTAAAATTAAACAGGATATACCTGGATGAAGATGATGAATAGTTAATAGCCGATTATTCGCCTACAAACCATCAAAAAAATTTAAGCCAATCAGGAGTGAAAAGTATTACTGCAACTGCCTTGTGTCAAATGATGAAAGATCAACAGGTTTTTCAATTAATAGACGTAAGGGAGCAGGACGAACACGATGAATTTAATATTGGAGGTACCCTTATGCCATTGGCACAAATTACCCGTAACCTTTATTCAATTGCAAAAGATAAGCCGGTAGTATTTTATTGTCGCAAAGGCATCCGCAGCCAGTTTGCTATTCAGAAACTGCAGGAAAAATTTCCATTTAATAATTTATTCAATCTTATTGGTGGTACTGAAGCATGGAAAAAAGCGTTCAAAAAAAATAGCTAGTTGCGTAGCACAAAAATTTTTGACACAACCTCTGTTAAATTAAAAAGCCCGGAATATATTAAAATAAAAACCGGGCTTTTTTATTAAGCAATAATATATGTTTGTAGGTACGATTCAGTTGTGAACAAATTAATTAAAACTGCAGGTGCCTTACGGTAAGTCCGTTATTGATCAACTGCTTTAATGAATCTATACCAATTTTAAGATGCCGTTCTACAAATAAGGAAGTTACATTTTTATCGCTTGCTTCTGTTTTTACACCTTCCGGAACCATGGGGCTATCGCTTACCAACAGCAAAGCACCGGTTGAAATTTTGTTGTAAAATCCTACTGTAAAAATGGTGGCCGTTTCCATATCAATGGCATAGGCCCTTACTTTTTTCAGGTATTCTTTAAACACATCATCATGCTCCCATACCCGGCGGTTGGTTGTATAAACGGTACCCGTCCAATAGTCGCAGGCATAATCCCTAATGGTAGTGGAGATTGCTTTCTGCAACATAAATGAAGGCATTGCTGGTACCTCCGGCGGAAAATAATCATTGCTGGTACCCTCTCCCCTCAATGCTGCAATGGGCAGGATTAAATCACCAATGGTATTGCGCTTTTTGAGTCCGCCGCATTTACCTAAAAATAATACTGCTTTAGGATGAATGGCCGATAGCAAATCCATTATCGTTGCAGCACCAGGGCTGCCCATACCAAAATTTATAATAGTGATATTATCTGCAGTTGCGCACTGCATCGGCCTATCTTTACCTACAACTTTTACCTTGTTCCACTTTGCAAACATTTCAACATAATTAGAAAAATTAGTGAGTAAAATATATTCGCCAAAGTTTTCCAATTTCTCCCCTGTGTATCGGGGTAACCAATTTTCTACGATATCTTCTTTTGATTTCATGTGCTATAAGTTTATTTGTTTGGGCGTTTAGTTCTAATAGTTATTTTTACAAATATCCATTACTCTAAAGTGTATTGGTTTATCGATAAAAGTACAGATTTTTTTTATGCAAGATGATTAAGATTAATTACCCACCATATCAACCCAAAATAAAAACCACCGCAGGAAAAGAATTTATTTTTGATACCGTGAGAAAACGCTGGGTGATATTTACACCAGAAGAATGGGTGCGGCAAAATTTTTTACAATACCTGGTAGTAATAAAAAAATATCCTGCTGCTTTAATTGCTGTGGAAAAAGTAATTGAGCTGGGCGACATAAAAAAACGTTTTGATATAGTGTTGTATGATAATGATCACCATCCATGGATGATAATTGAATGCAAAGAAATGTCTGTTGCGTTGGATACAAAAGTTTTAGACCAGGTGTTAAGATACAATGTAACATTGCAGGTTCCATACCTGGTAATTACAAATGGCAAGCATTGTTATGCATTTGAAATTGCCAATGGACAAATGAAAGCCATTGATAGTTTACCCTGAAATTAATCAGCAGTATGCTGTAGGTTTTCTAAAATTTAACTACTGCTGAATTCATTAATTACCTGCCGCTTGCATTCCGGCTGTTCCCTGGTTCATCGAAAATTCGTCTGGGCAAAAATCGATAGTTTGTTCTGGCTTTTCTATCAAGGCTGCTCTCATTTCTCTGGCCGTTTTTGTACTTCCATCATGGCTCCAACCGGGGGGCATTAGCAGGTATTTTATCTTGTTGATAAAAGATGTTTTCTTTTGTAAATCTCTGCCTATCTGCACCCATTCATGCAGCAGTATGTTTACCGGGTGATGGCGATTGGGTAACGGGCTGGTAAGTCCATAACGTACCGGCTCCTCCGGAATTTCTTCCTGGAAAGTACCAAAAATTTTATCCCAGATAATTAGGGCTTGCTCAACAACTGCAAAGTCTTATTATATTTGAGTTATAGCGAATAAATTGAGAATTACATGCAAACAAAAACATTTAAAGTCTCTAAAAAGTGTGCATCCACTCCAAAATATATCAGTCCGAATCAATTAAC